>JAZHDC010000170.1:0-14006 GCA_036541305.1 Candidatus Absconditabacteria bacterium | reverse complement strand
CCATGAAGGCATCGTAGATGCGGTTGTAGAAGACCGTGTAGGTATACTTTGGGTATTATTTATAAATAATTATTAAAATGAATAAAACTTCTCTCATAAAATGTGAAAGTGATGATAGACCAAAATTCAACTCTTTAGACGATGTTAAAAGTTTTTTGAAATTATATACTAATGAAAATTTAGATCTAAAAGGTTGAAATTGGGCACAGAATCCTTCTTCGCCAGTTTACTCTTATGAACTAAATTTTTACTTGAAAAAAACTTCAAAAGCAAAACTTTTTATTCCTTGAAGTAAAAAGTGAAAAATCAACATATTTGACTATAAATGAGACTTAAATACACTTTGAAAAATATTACTTTCTGAATGACTACTTGAGGGTAACAATAAAAATAAAATTGAAGAACTTATTGAAAGCTTATTCAAAGCATACAATTGAGATTTGATTATTTCTGATTCAAATAATTTAGTCTTTAATGAAAATTTAGTCTTAATAAGCCCAACACCAAAAGAAATTGAAAAAGTAGAATGAATAATTACTTGAGAGTATTTGAATAATTTCAATAACGTTATTCTAATTGTTAATATTACTAATACTGATAAATATTTATTGTTTCAAATAAAACATAATTGAAAAACATTGAAAATAAATTACAAAAACAACAATATTTGACAAGAATTACAAAAAGTACTTTCTGATTATTAATAATTAATTTTTAGTGAAAAATAATTAAAAACTTGTTATTATATAATAGCCAATAACAATAATTTTCATATTGAATTAACAGCAAAAAAGTATATTATATTGTATATATTTATTTGATAATTAATTATTATGGAAAATAAAAGTCAAGATTGATCTAACAAGTTTACTATTTACAAAGAAAAGGTAATTAACTATTATAAAAAGAATACGCAATTTTGTATAAACAGTTGAATCATTTTCTTTCTATGAATATTTACTATAATAACAGGACACTTTTACGTTCAGAATTATTGAACACCTTCAATATTTACAAATATTGTGAAAAATTTAATTCCTCAAACAGCATTTGAAGTAAATAGTGCAAACTTTGATTTTTCCATGAAAAAAATTCCATATAATATAAAATATTTAGAAGTAAATTTCACAAAAGAGATTGATTCGTCAACTCTAACCTGAGAAGTATTTACAATTTCTCCAAAAGTTGCTGGAATAGTTGAACAACCTTCACCAAATACTATTAGATATGTATTATCTACTCCTCTTGAAAACGACAAAAACTATGAAGTTTTCATATCCAAAGATATAAAATCTCAAAAATGAGAAAGCTTTGACAAAGATATTACATATTTCCTACAAACTACACAACCAGCAAAAGTTACTAAAATCATACCAGACTGAAGCTTAGACGACTTAAGTAAAAATATTACAATTCTCTTCAATCTACCATTAGTGCATATTACTAATATAGAAAAAAATGAAATATTACCTTGTCCTATAAAAGTGACACCAAACTTAAATTGAAGATGTAAACGAACTACAACAAATATGATAGAATATATGCCTCTCAATTGAATTCAATGAGCTACTAAATACTCAGTACAAGTAGTTCCTACAAGTTGACTATTGTATGAACTTGAATGAACTGAAAGTATTGATTTTTCCACACCAAAATTACAAATATACACTGGAAACAATGTAGAAATAGAAAAATGAATAGAAATAATAAGTAATTTCCCAATAGACTTAAAGCAATTGGAAAGTAAAATAAAGTTAATAGGTTGAGATAACAAAGAAATTCCATTTACAATTAGTTATGTAGAAAAATCAGAAAGTAAATTTTCTATAAAACCAAAAAATCAAAATATTGAATATTGAAAAGAATATAAATTAGAAATTGACAAATGATTAATGCCGAAATATTGAAACATTCCTACTGAAAAACCAATCATTTTAAATGACATTAAGTTTGATTTTGTATCATGAGTTCAAATATACAGAAATATATTCTCATTTACATGAGAACTCATTGACACTAGATATATTTATTACAATAGTTGATACGACTTCTCACAAGAGTCATATTTTGATGAAAACTACCATTCAGAATACTGATATCTACCTATCAAAGATCTTGTTTTTCATATTAATCTACAAAAAGAGGTTATTCTTAATAAAAACTTTTTTTCTTTGACTGACCAATCAGGTAGTGCAGTAGAATTTGATTTGAGCTACATCAGCGAAGAAACAGAGATTCTCCAAGGGGGAAATCTTGCGAAAGTTAATCAAGAAAACAAAAAAAGAATCAAAATCACTATAAAATGAGATTTAATAAATAATACAGAATACTCACTAATTATCAAAAAGTGAATAAGTCCGAATATTTCAAATGATATTATTTACAAATATAAATCTGCTCCAAGCTTAACTTTTGATAATTTCATATCAATTGATTACAGTAAATCTTGTATTTATACATCTACACCGATAAAGCTAAATATTAATAAAACAAAAATAAATACTACTCCAATTTCTCGTATAAACTCATTTGAAGAGTATGTTCCTTGGTGAATAATACAAGAATGAAAAAAAATCCAAAACATAGAAAAGTTAGACAAATACTATTTAGATAATGGATTTTGTCCACCTGCAAAAAATTGACAACACCTTACAACATTGAATACAAGGCTAAATCCTAATAGCAAATACGATATTATATTTAGCTGAGATATTATCGATATTTACTGAAATAGATTAGTAAATGAAACAATCAAAACAATAGAAACAAAAGAAATAAAAGATTCAGATATTTATATATATAGTTCACTAAGCAAATATGTAAATGTTATACCAAAAGATTTACCTATCATACTAAATATACAATCTATAAACACTCAAAAAGCAAAATTTCAACTTTGTGAAGCAGATATTGATTGATTCATATACTTCAAGGACAATTGAATTGAAATGTTTTTTGACAAATACTGTAAGAGTTCTATAAACAAAGAACTAGAACTTAAAAACAATCATTGGATACTTACAAATAACAAATTTGATTTAGAAAAAGACATATTATGAAAGGCATTTTCAAAGAATTTCATATTTGTAAGATGAACTTGAACTTCATATGAAAGCTGATATTGAAAAGAATTCTATAATCTATTTATTAGAAGCAATCTTACTTTGAACTTAGAAGAATGAATAAATCAAAATATACTACTAGCTACTGATTTATATTGAAAAGAAATAAAGGATAATTTGAAATTTAGAGTGTTTGATCAAATATATGATAATACTAACTATAAATATTTTACAAAAGAAAATAAATTGTTCCAATCAAACTATATTCAAGATAAAAGCACCTATTCTCTTACCTGAATAAACAACTCTAACTTAATTATGGCCTATTCTGATAATGAATTTTGATTGATTGTAAAAGATCAAGATTATCTTGATAATTATAGTTTCAACTTTGTATGATGAAACACGAGTTACTCCAAAAACTTTTTGTACTTATATACAGATAGACCATTGTATAAACCATGAGAAAAAGTATATTACAAATGAATACTTAGAGAGTTCTCCTATGAATGATACAAAAAATCATCATCTAAAAAATGAAACATAATTCTTATGGATAAGTCACGAAACAAAATAAAAGAGTTTAGTGTAGAAATAGATAATAACTCAAATTTTGATGGAGAGTTTGAACTACCAAAAGATATTGCTTTGTGAGAATATAAATTTGACTTTAAGTTAGAAAACTGAGATTATGTATGAAATAATTGAAATTTTTATATTGAAGAGTTCCAAAAACCAGTATTCAAAGTAGAAGTAACTCAAGACAAACAAGAAGTAAAATTATGAGACAATACTAATATGAAAATAAATCCTGAATATTACTTTGGTTGAAAAATAGTAAATACTGTATGAAATTTCAAGATTATGAAACAAAATTATTTCTTCGATGCAAAAGATTATAGTGATTATCAATTTGGAATATGATATGATTATTTCAATTGTTTATATTGGGGAGATTGTAGTTATAGTGATGAATTACAAGAATTTAAAGATTTTGTTATTGATAAAGATGGTAACTATAATTTCAAGTATCTTTACCCACAAGATGAAGATAAATGAGAAAAAATATACAACTTTACATTTACTGTAACTGATCCAGATACTCAAAAAACTGTAAGTAAAACTGTCTCGCAAGTATTACATACAACTGATTGATATATTTGAATAAAAACTCCATACTGGAACAGCAAACAATGAGTTGAAATGAAATGAGTAATTGTTGATTGGGATTGAAAATGAATGAAAGACAGAAATGCTGAGATTCAATTGATTCAAAGAGAATGGAAAACCGTAAAAAAACAATGAGTGGATGGGGTTTTCTATTCTGACTACTCTCTTGTAGAAACTATAGAATCAACAATAAAGGTGAAAACAAATGAAAAATGAGAATTTTCACAAAAATTTACACCAAAAAACAGCTGAGAGTACTCAATAAAATGAATTTATACTTGAACAAATTGAAAAAAATATACTACAGAGGATATTATTTACATAGCTTGAGATGAATATATATCATGGCAAGTAGATAACAATAATATAACTGAACTAGTTGGAGAAAAAATGATAATGAATATTGGCGATTCACAAGAATATTTGCTAAAATCTCCAGTTAACAACTGAAAAGCAATAATATTTATAGAAAAAGATGATTGAATATTAGACTTCTTTATTCACGATATAAAATCTTATTGAGACAAAATAAGTATAAAAGTACAACCTAATTACTATCCAAACTTTTATGTTAAAGCATTTTTAGTATGACAAGAAAATACCAATCCTCTTCCAATATACAAAAGAGCCTTAACTATTACCAAAGTAAATACTGAATATAAGAATCTAAAAGTAGAAATAATTACTGACAAAAAATCATATCTTCCATGAGATCCAGTAAACTTGACAATAAATGTTAAAGATGAAAACTGACAACCAGTAAACTGAGCAAATGGTCATATTTCTATTGTAGATGAAAGTCTGTTAGCTCTAAAATGAAATCCAAAAAGAAACCCTTTTGCATACTTTTATGATATGAAAAGATGACTACGAACAAATAGCTATTCCAATCTAGCATCACTAATCGAAAAATTAGAAATAAAAGATGCATCAGATTGAGCAAAATGATGAGACTGAGAAGATCAAAAGTGATGACAATCTAGCAAAAAAAGATGAACTTTCAAAAACACAGCTTACTGGCTAGCCAACTTTACTACTGACGAGAACTGACAGTTCACCATTCAAACAGAAAAGCTACCTGACAATCTTACTACATGGGAAATCGAGGTAATCGTGAATACTCCATGAGATCTAAAAGTATGAATAGATTACCATTCAATAGTTACTACCAAAGAACTAATTATAAATGACAATTTGCCAAGATTTTTATGAGCAAATGACGAGATTACATTTTCTCCTGTAATTTTCAACAAAACAGGAAAAGAATGAAAATTCAAAGTAACAATTGATGCTAATAACATTGAAATCAAAGAAAAGGAATTTACTCTAAATCTAAAAGACCAAGAACAAAAAACAATACTATTTCAATGAATAGTCTGAGAAACAAATATATGAAAACTAAATGAATCAGTTAGTACAATAAATATAAAAGTACAAGGAGAATCTCATGTAGATGAAATAGAAAAAACACTTAGAATTTTAGACAACTCAACTCCAGAACAAATAAGTACCTTTTGAAAGTACACACAAAACCCAGTTAATGAAATTATTGATATTACAAATATAAAAAATAATTATTGAAAGATAATCATAAACTACTCTACTAGCTTATTAAGTTCAATTAATGAATGAATTGAATACCTTAACAACTTTCCTTATGGTTGTTTTGAACAAAAAGTATCTGCAATTATGCCTAATGTATATCTAAAGTATATGTATGATAGTCTATGAATAGAATATGATCTAAACAAAATTTATGTAAACAAATGGGAGTCAAATGATGAATGATATAAACAAGTAAGTTTATCAGACAGTATAAAAGAAATTCTAAGTCAAATAACCACATATCAAAGTATTAACTGATGATATGTATATTGGGCTGAAAATAACAAATATTGAGATTTTGACTTAACTTCATACATAATAGAATCTATTTCCAAACTGAGAGGTTTATGATTTACTTACGATGAAAAATCATTAGAAAAAGCAATAGCTTATTTGAATGATAGATTTTACAAAAATACATTTGAATGAAGTGACAATAAATATTCAGAATATTCTAGATTAAATGCAATACACGCTATATTATCATACAATCCAAATTACTATGAATGATACAAAATGTGGAAAATACTAACTCCAAATGAAAGTATTGACTACAAGTTTGCTAATCTAAAAGTAATTTCCAAACTAATAAAAATGCAAGACATTAAGGATGAAGAAAAAAAGACCCTAAAAGAAAGTTTTGAATCAAACATAAATAACTTGATAAATAACAATCTTATTATCAATCCAAGATGAGCTTATATTGACCAATGAGATGGCTACAATAGACTAGAAACTACTAGTGAGTTTATTTATCTAGTATCAGAATATTGATTAGAGAATTTCTGAGATATTCAACCAATTATTGATAATATGATAAGATGGATAATCTCACAAAAAAATAACTGAAGCTTTGGGTCAACTCAAACAAATATAAAAGTCATAAAATCAATTATTTCTTATATAAAAAGAAATTGAGAGATAAAAGATGTTGACTTGAATGTCGATATAATGATAAATTGAGAATCAGTTGATAGTAAAGCCATCAATAATACTAATAAATTAGAAACATTTACAAAAGAAATAATCTTATCTGATCTAAATGAACAAAATTCTTTCAAAATAAACAAAACTGGAAGTTGAAATCTTTACTACGACTTGAACCTTACTTATTATTTACCAGCAAAAAATATAAAAGCAACTAATCAATGATTTAGATTAGATGTTAAATACTATAGATACAATGATTATAAAATGATTCTTACAGAAAAAGAAAAAGAATACAAACTATACATGGAATGAAAAGTTAGTTATGAAGATTTGAAATATACAAAAGAACCTTTTGACTACATATCACCAGTATTTGGATGAAAAGTATGAGAAGTTCTTATTGCAGCAAATGAAATATCCACTTGAGAGCCTAGAGATAAGGTTTCATTTGAATGATTTATCCCAGCCTGATCTGAACTTGTAAACACCAATCTTGCAACTGAAGAATGAAGCAAAATACAAGATGAGTATCAATGATTATTTTCTATAAAAGAATTTAGAGATGATAGATTTTATTGATATATAGATATGCTACCAGCTTGAACTTACAAAAACATATATGTGTTTAGATTGACACATGCGTGAGAGTTCAATATAAAACCATCTAGAATATTTGAATTTTATAATGAAGAAGTATTTTGAAGAAATAAATGAAAAGTATTTAATATAAGTAAATAGATAGATAATGATTAATGCAATTATAAGTTATATTTTCAAATCATTATAATACAATTGATTTAAAATAAATTATAATTATAAATAAAAAACTATTAACATTAGAGGGAGGATTTATGACTAGTTTTGATAAAAATCGATTTGAAAAAGCTATGAATTGCAAATGTCCTTGGGGTGGAAACAACAAAAAACGACAAGCTAACAAAGGCAAAGATTTGATTCACTTATTTTTCCAAGATTTAAGCTACTTTCGTTGGATGATGGAAACAGCCAAAAAAGACTCAAAATGGGAATGGTTATACAAAGAGTGCAAAATACTTTTAGATGGACTTGAGCAACTTCCAAAAGAAACTCAATGTTTGAATTGTTCAAATACTGCTCAGTTCTTATCTATTATCAAAGGAAACTTCACTTCTTTTGCATATGTTTGCTGTGACAAAGCTGAATGTAAAAGACACCTTGAAAGTATAGCAACTAGTTATATTCATCTTGAAAAAATGAGTTTACAAAATCTGATTCGTTTGAAATCTGATTGCTATTACCAAAAAGACTTAATTGAGTACCTCAAGGAAACATGGGGACTAAAAAAACGATTTAGTCTTCCGATCTACAAAAAAGATATTCTCAGCAAACTCTAACAAAAAAATGCCTAGGTATTCCCTAGGCTTCTATAGAAATCCAATATATAAGATAATTCAAAAAAATGAATGAAACATCAAAACTAACACTTGACAATTACAGAAGTAAAATAGACTCTGTAGATAAAAAAATACTAAACTACATTTCTCAAAAGGTCAAACTATATGAAGCCCATTGAGTAATAAGTTGAAACAACTATCATAATTATATTAATTTTAAGTATATTCCGCAAGGTCTAATACCTATTTTCTTGTACACTTTTGATAACCATTTTAGCGTAAATCAAAAAAAGAAAAAGCATTCTTCCCAAATTATTGACCAAAATGAGAATTTAAATCTACGGCTACTAAACCAACTTGATAAAAGATTTCACCTAATCCATCAAATTGGAAAGTACAAAAAACAAATTAAAATGTGAGGACTTCAGATTGATAGATGGAATCAGGTTTTACTTTCCAAGAAAGATATGTGAGCAAAACTGGAAATTCCTACACTGCTTGTTGGAATACTGTGGAATTTGATTCACGAATATGCTCTACTTATTGAAGATAAAATTATTAATGAAAATTAATTTTTGACTATCACCAAGTTTTAGGCTATTTCATGATATTTAGCTTTTATAAAAAACGAGCTTATTTTAGTTTTTTATCTAGTATAATCTTAATACAAAAACTCATAAGTAAATTTCTATGTAAAATCTATTGATTTTTGATGCAAAGTAATTATATTTTCTTTTACTTGAAAAAGTTAATATTGCTACTCTATGGGTGAGTAGCTCAGTCGGTAGAGCAGTTGCCTCTTAAGCAATTGGTCCAGGGTTCGAGTCCCTGCTCACCCAAACTTGCCAATTATATACTTAAAATACAAAACTACTTAATTGTAGTTTTTTTTATTAATAATATTCAATTCAAACTATAAAATCATCTAAAATACATTTCATTCTTTTTCTTGTAAAGAATTATTTTGTGAATTATTATTTGAATTTATACTAGCATTGATATCGAATAATTTCAAAAGTTCTTTATAGTCAACTTTATCACTACTAAAAGTTAATTTATCTCATTTCAATTTTGTTTCAACTTGCAAATCTTTCAAACTCTTTTCCAATTCATTTAATTTATTGGAATCTTCACTAATTACTTCTCAATCTACACTTTCTCAAGATACTCTAATAGAATATGAATATTTTTTTCAATTTATTGTGGTTGTATTGGAAAAGTTCATGTAGTTTCATCCTTTAGGTACAAGATTTAGGTCAAAATTCATTCCAAATTTCTCATCTGTATCTTTAAAAAGTGATTCCATCCTTTCATTCATTCTTTTTTCCATATCAAATAGATTGGTATCGAATTGTGAATCAAATATATCATTAGGAACAAATTGGTTTTGTGAATTATTGTTCATAACATCTGAAGATTGTTTATTCATTGCAATTTTATGGATTTCTTCATAAATAGAGTCTAATTGTCATTGTTTTTCTTCCAAAGTGGTGTTGATTTTATAATTCAAAACTCATAAATATGCAAAATTGACTATAGAAACTATCAATAAAAAGCTCAATACAATTTTGTTGTTCATCATCAATATTTACAAAATAAATTAATTATAAATTTTTTTCTTTTATCTTCAAGATTTAGTTAACAATAATGTATTGTAAATTATAAATATTTATTGTAAAAATAATGTAAGAATATTTAGCAGACTTTAATTTAGCAGATTGGGATAGTAAATTGTACATAGTTCAAGTAATAAGTTCAAGTTTAAGTTCTAGGGGAATAATTATAAAGTCTGAACCTTGAACTAAAGACTCAAACTAGAACTTTAACTAACCCGAAGGGTCAGTACCCAGTACTAAGTTCAAGTACTCAGTAATTGCTTCGCAATTAGCGGATGGCGATAGTAAATAGTAAATTGTAGTAATAATCAAAACTATGTACAATCGCTATCGCTATTCAGCAGATTGTTTAGTACTTAGGGATATAATAATTATTCGAATAACCTTGAACTAAGTACTTAGTACTGAGTACTTTGCGAAGCAATAGGTTTGAGTTCAAGTACCTAGTACCCAGGGGAAATTGCTATCGCAATTTAGCAGATTGAACATAGGAAATTGTACATAGTAATAATAATCCACAAAAATCCCCAATCGCTATTGCTATTCAGCAGATTGTACATAGGAAATTGTACATAGTAGTAATAATCCACAACAATCTCCAATCTCCTATCGCTATTGTTAAATGCTATTGCGTAGCAATATTACTACAATAATATTGAAATTCATCAAAATATACTTATAAATAGATTTATTTTAGGAAAAAAAATGATTCTAGATTGAAAGCTAATTGCTCAAAATATGAAAAATGAATTAATAAATCAATTCGTAAAGTATAAATGAAAATATATTGCTATTTTTTTATTGTGAGATTTTGTACCATCTCAAACTTATGTAAAACTAAAAAAAGAATACTGAGAAGAACTTTGAGTAAGTGTTATTGTATTTGGAGATCTAATTAATTTTACTTGTGATAATCAAGAATTAAACTATCTAAATACATACCTACAAAAAGAGTTCATCAATAGCGACGATGTAATAGATACTATTGATTTTCTCAACAAAGACGACAATTGTATGTGAGTCATGGTACAACTTCCATTGCCGAAGAATTTAGTATGAGACAAAGCCAAAATACTCAATAGAATTTCTCCTAAAAAAGACATGGACTGACTTGGATGAATACTATTTTGACTAAATGCTACTGGTCTTATCAATTTCTATCCTGCTACTCCTGCGTCTGTGATGAAAATTTTTGACTATTACAAATTAGATGATTTTGACTGAAAAAATGTTGTAATAATATGACAAAGCAATCTCATAGGAAAGCCTTTAGCAACTATTCTTATGGATAAATGAGCAGAAGTAATTTCTGTAAACGACAAGGTAAATCAAGGCTTTCTCCAAAAAATATGCCTAGAAAGCGATATAATAATATCTGCAACTTGAGTTGCTAATCTTATTGATGATAAACATATTAGGAAAGACAACTCTCAAATAATTATTGATATTGGTTGGTGAAAAATTGATTGAAAAATCCACTGAGATGTGAACTATGAAAAGGTAAAAAATAAAGTAAAAGCAATTACTCCTGTTCCTTGATGAGTAGGGCCTGTGACCATAGCCAGTATTTTCCAAAATATTATAAATATTCAAAATCAAATCTCTATTATAGAAAAATATTTATAGATTAGCAATTAAATATAACAATAAATGTTAAAAAATTTAAGAATAAAAATTATAATATTCAATAATTTTGCATTATTCAAAAATTTTTGTATAATAAAATAATTGTAAATAAGATTTACTGTTTGAAATAAAATCATGATAGGGAAAGAATCAAAAACAAAATTTTCTACGGAAAGCTCTCTAGAAGAGTCAACCCTAAAATTGCTCAAAAAGAACTGAACAATAAAAGAAGATAATGAAAGTTTTCATGTAAAACAAATCTGAGAAAATGTAGTTTCAATCAAATATAGTGGTGAAATAATAGGATTTTATGAGTTTTGAGAAAACTGAACTTTGACTAATTCTATAAATTTAGATGCAATTAGAGAAGATAAAACAAATTTCAATATTGCAAGTATGCTAGCATGATATATTGAAACACAAGAATGAAACAAAGATATGTACAAAATAGAAAGAGTAAAACTTCAAGATTGAATTTTGAAATGAGAACTTGTATGAGACCCTTTGCAAAAAGACAGTTTAGAGTACTTTCAAGCATGGAAAGATATTGTCTTTTATGAGATTAGACTATGGATTACTACAATTTTGCAATTTGACAAATCAATGCTCCAAAATGGAGATCCAAAAAAATTTTTAACTTTGGCAGCTAAATCTTGAGCTTTAAGGTTATATGATCTGCAAGAGTTCAAAAAGCAATGATTAATTGATGAAAAACTACTATCAGAAATAGCTTTGTTGTTCAATTGAGTTCACAATAATTTACTATTGAATCAAATAGCAGATTCTAGATTTGACAAAATTGATGAATGATTTTCCCCTGAAGAAATTCAAGAATATATAGAAAAAGAATATATTTCACCTCAACTTGGAAATTTAGCAATAAAAATGATTCAAATAGTAGAAAAACTAAATGAACAAAAGGAAATAGAATCTAAATGAATTATGAAATCTGAAATAAAAGAACTAGAAAAAAACATTAATAAAGAATAATTATATCACATCAATATCTTTTAATTTTTCCAAGTACAAATCGTATTTATCAGGAAATTTACTTTGAAGATACTGTTTTAGCAAATTTTTCCAATCAGAAATGTTATTTTGTAAGTCTTTTGCTGATAAGTCTAATAGTTGACTAATATGGTTTACTCAATGGGAGTATTTTTTTATTTTCACTTCCTTTAGATTATTCATCAAATCATCATTTACTAGATTTGGGACGTCCTCATAACCAAGACTATCTGTTCTAAAATAGATTATTGTATTATTGATTTTTGGCATTTGAAAATCTGGAAAAACAATTGGAAACTCTTTGGAAACAAATGACTTTTGGCTATCTTCCCAATGTTTTTTAAAGACATCCTTCAGATTACTTAGTTCAAGTTTTTTGGTCTTATCTCATTGCTGAATATAATCGATTTCCTCTTGAGAAATGGACAAATAATAATTAACATCGCTTATCTGAGGATATAAACTACCATTCACATACTTATACATAAATTTGAAATCGTTGTCCTCCAATGGACTATTAGCCCAAATAGATCCAGTACAAAAATAGTTATCTACACTAAACCCAGTATGTAAATGCCCTGATATAAATTTAACTCAGTTATATTTCAAAAAACTGTCTGACAATGCTAAATCCTTATAAGAAAATCTGGCCTTTTGTCATGGGAATTGAGTATTTACAAAATAATGATGGTGAAAAACTATATCATAAGAGCTTCTATCTAACTGCTCTTCTAGATACATATTTACGTATGCTGAATATCTTTCATTTTTATTATTTGAGTTTATTAAATTTTGATAAATTTCTTTTTGGGAAAGTTTTTCAAAGTTTGGGATAACTCACTGAGAATAATAGTGAATGTTATACGGCAAAAACAGGCACCTTTTACCATCTATATTTGTATCTAATGGACTAGTTACAAAATAAATTTTATTTTCAGAATATGTATTCAAAATATCAAATGCTACTTTTGCCTCTTGAAAAACATATGAATCACTTAACCAATCATGATTACCAGCAAGCAAATAAATAGATTTTCCTTTTCCAAACTCTTTCAAAAGTAAATCCAACAGTTCAAGTAATGCCTTTCTATCATAACTAAAATGATACACAAAATCTCACAAAAATATTAACTCTTTGTCATCATCATTATGATTTATAAATTTCTTTATTGAGTCAAGAATTCTGTCTTTGTGTAATGAATTAATATGAACATCCCCTATTAGTAACATTTTTGTATGTTTAAATTATAATTATTCATTTATACATAAAACTTAATAACTTTCAAGTGTTGAATATATTTATAAAAATTACTTGTTTTTTATTTTAGCATCTAATGCTTTTGAAGTAACTCTAAATCAATCTAACGTAGAATAAACTGATCACCAAAAGATTTTATTATTCTCCAAGAACTCTCATATTTCATCTAATGCAGTATAATTAGACATTTTTTGAGCATCTAACTCTACATCTTGTATTTCCAAAGATTTTGCATTCTTCAATTCTACTGCATCTTTGAAGTTTGAATCAAAGGTTTCATATCAGTAAGCTGGCTCATAAGTTGCTTTTTCAATACCAGGATCAAATAACAATAAGTTTTTATTTCTTTCAGCTTCAA
>JAZHDC010000169.1:0-14088 GCA_036541305.1 Candidatus Absconditabacteria bacterium | reverse complement strand
TTAGATTTATCATATAGTGAAACTATTGGTGATTGTAATTATAAATGTAAATCAGAATATTACTATACTTGATGAAATTGTGAAATTTCAAATATTGTAACATGAAATGCTACTGATTGATTTATTTATTCCCAAAAATGAGTTCAAATATATCCAAAAAATTGTAATGATTTGTTAGTTAGTACTGAGCCTAATTTCAAGATTAATTGACCTTGGGATTGAACAAAATTTGTAGATGGATCATATTGGATAAAACCAAGTGATGATACCTCTATCAAAGTATATTGTGACATGACCACAGATGCAGGATGATGGACATTATTTGGGAAAATAACTAGTGCTTCAATTACTTATAGTTCTTTGTGAGTAGCTAAATATTGAATCAACTTGACTGAAAACAATGTAATATGACATAAACCAAGTTGAACTACAGCAAGATTAAAGGTTACTTGAAATTTACCATCTTCATTTTATTTTGATATAAAAGAAAATTCCCAATCAGGGTATTATGAAATTTCCACTTGAGCCACATCTAGTTCATTAAGTTTTGGAACTATTATTTCTACTAATAATTCAAATTTAACAGCAATTGCAACTAAACCCATCTCATTTAATACTCAGATGAACTATTGTAGTTCTAGTAAGCCAAAAGTTTCAATTGGTTGATGATCTTGAGTGACTATATGATGAGTAGGGTATTGACCACAATGAACAACTTGTTTACCTTGATGAAGTCTTCGTTGGAGTCTTATAAGATCCGCTTCTACTTGTGAAGCCATTTGAGCTACAAATACAGCAGACAATTCCATGGAAATAGCTGTTAATAAAGATTGTCGGCCTAGGAAAACTTGAGTATGGTCTAATTGAATATATTTATATTATAAGTAAAAATTTAATATTTTTCATGTTTTAAAGATTAATAATATTATTACATTTAATTTAAAATTAATATAAAACCATGGCAAAACAACTAAAAAAACTACTTAAATCATTTACGCTTATTGAACTAATAATTGTAATAGCGATTATTGCAGTACTTTGAGCTACTGCATTTTTGCTATTGACTCAGTGGATGAGTAAAGGAAGAGATGCACAGAGAATATCTGATTTATCTACAATCAAAACTGCGTTAGATATAGCTTTGACAAAGAATGATGAACTACCTCTACCAGATGAAAACAATGTTTTGCTATATTCGTGAACGGAGATACTAAATCAAGGTCTGTTTGGGGACCAAGTAGTAAAATCAATATGAACTCTCAATAAAGTGCCAAGAGATAGGATAAATTGAGAGTATGAATATTCGTTATTGTATGATAAAAAGACTTACAGAGTAAGAACTGAAATAGAAAATGAACAATATAAGATGGCTTTCATTGAAAAAGTAAAAGCTAATAATAACTTTTATAGATATGTCTGAAAAGATCTAAAAGCAGTAGTGGTGAAAGAAATGTTTATTTATCTACCAAGTATGTTTATTAGTTGATATGTCTGATGAGAATATGACTTATATGAAAATGATTTTGATGTATTTATTTGAGACAATATATGAGAGTATAAGTCTGGTTTTGCAATCCATATGAGTGATATTGATACAATCAAGGCTGAATTAGATAGCTTATGATTAGAAGAAAATGAAATAAGCCAAATAATTGCACAATGAACATGACAACCACAAATAGTGACTGAAGCAAAGTGTAATTGAATTTTACCTGAAAATGCAGAAATGAATTGAAATCAAAAAAACTGAATAGATTTAACATACAGTGAAACATTTGGTGATTGTAAATACAAGTGTAAGTCAGGATATTACTATACTTGATGAAATTGTGAGATTTCAAATATTGTAACATGAAATGCTACGGATTGATTTAGTTATTTCCAAAATTGAGTGCAAATATATCCACAAAGCTGTAATGATTTGTTGGTTAGCACTGAGCCTAATTTCAAGATTAATTGACCTTGGGATTGAACAACATTTGTAGATGGAGTATACTGGATAAAACCTGATAGTTCAATAGTAAATGCCTATTGTAATTTTAATTTGAATAATGATGGTTGGACGTTGGTAATGAATTTAGATACTAATGATTGATCTGTAAAACACTATAATTCGCCTTATCGAACAGATACAATCAATTATTGAGTAGTATGAAATTCATTAACTGCAGATTATAAAGATTGAAATTTATTTCAAGTATGATCTGATAGATTATTATTAACAGTACATCAAGAAGGTGTTTTATTAGCATACAAAGAATATAATCTTAATGAATTAGACAAATCATTATATTATTATTTCAACAAATGAAGTAGTATAAAGTTAACTAATTGATCTATTGATTCTTTTGGATTGGAAAATTTAAATACCAAAGAACCTACTATAAAACAATCATCAGATTTATATTTGAATACTTCAAGAGGTTACTTGATTAGTGATAGAGATAGATTGTCAATATGAATTGCAATTACTAATAATTATTGATGATGATTATGAACATATTATGATTCTGATCGGGCATTATATCAAAGACCATATTGAGAATGACAACTACTAAATTGTTTTTGGGAAAATGCACCTTGTACAATATGAGATGATAACTCTTGATCTAATCCTTTATGGAATGCAAAATCATGATTACAATATGATTATTCCTTTTATATTAAATAGACTTCTAAGTACTTAGTACTAAGTACCAAGGGGTTGTAATTTGCGATTGGGGATTGGAGCTTGTAGTAGATTATTAATACTATGTTCTATTTCCTATCGCTATCCGCTAAATTGCAATAGCAATTGGGGATTGGAGATTGTTGTGGATTATTAATACTATGTTCTATTTCCTATCGCAATCTCCTAATTGCGAAGCAATTATTACTACCTCCCAAATATAAATTTCACTAATTTTAGATAATATTCTTTGTATGGTGGATAAATGGGAAGATTGAATAAGGTTGCATTTTTGAATACACTTTTACTATTTGAGAATAATTCAAAGCTAGCTTTTCCATGATATTTTCCAAATCCACTATTACCAACTCATCCAAAGGGAAGTTTATCATTGACTATGTGAAAAAGTGTATCATTAATACTTACTCATCAGGATGATGTTTTTAATAGTATGTTATTTTGAAAAGTTTTATTATTTGAAAAAATATATAGTGCAAGTGGTTTTGGTTTATTATTTATATAGTCTATTGCTTCTTCAATATTATCATATTCTAATATTGGTAATATTGGTCAGAATATTTCTTCTTCCATTATTTTACAATCATCACATTTGTCTATGATGGTTGGAGGGAAAAACAATTCCTTTTCATCAAATTCACCACATTGAAATGCTATGTTTCATTCAATCAAATAAGACTTTAATCTATTGAAGTGATTGATATTTATAATTCTTCCATAATCTTTAGACTCTTTAGCATTTGTTCAATAAAATTTAATAATAGTTTCTTTGATTTTTTCTATTAATTCTTCTTTGATTTCTTTATCTACCAAAATATAATCAGGAGCAATACATGTTTGTCAAACATTTATAAATTTACCAAAACAAATACGGTCTGCACAAATATCTAGATTACAATCTTTGTCTATAATACAAGGACTTTTTCATCCAAGCTCTAAGGTTAGAGGAGTAATGTTTTTTGCCGCAGCCTCCATTACAATTTTACCTACTTTTTCTCATCCAGTATAAAATATATAATCAAAATTTGCATTTAGTAAAAGTTGAGTTTCATTTGCTCATCACTCAACTACTTGAATATATTCAGGAGGGAAATTATTTTCTATTATTTCTTTGATTATTTTAGATGTATTTTTGGATATTTCAGAGGGTTTCAATGTTACACAATTTCCTGCACTTATTGCTCAAACTAATGGACTCATAATTAATCCAAAGGGATAATTCCATGGTCAAATAATCAAGACATTACCTAGAGGTTCTTTCATAATATATGATTTCCCCAATGGAAACATAAATCTATCAGTTCCTACTTTTTGCGATTTACTCCATTTATTTAGATTTTTCAAATGTAAATTAATTTCATGAATAGAAACCCCAATTTCACTGGAATAACTTTCCATTTCACACTTTCCAAGATCTTGATTTAATGCTTCCAATATTTTTTTCTCATTTTCAATTATTGCATTTTTTAGAATATTCAATTGTTTTTTGCGAAAGTTTATATTTTTGGTTTGGTTAGTTTGGAAAAATTCTTTTTGTTTCAACAATAGTTCTTCCATGATTATTATTTACTTGATAAATATATTATTTAATATTATTTTACTTATTAAGCTAAATACTTTATAATATTACTCTTTATAATAATAAATATTGATAAATCAAAATCAATATTATAATTAATTTTACTTTGATGAATCTTCTTATTGAAAATCTCTTAGCAATAGATTTATTTGAGATAAGATAAGATGAAAAATTTGTGCAAGTATTAGTTTTTCCTTAGAAATATAACAAATAAAGTTACAGTTGAAAGCACTTTCTCATACAGTTTTTGTTCCTGCGAATACTGATCGCGAAGCAATAATTGTGTAAGGAACACAGGCCTGTGTTCCCTACCGTAGGTTTATTGTTGACTTATTATTTTTTTTGTATAATATAAATAGGTTATGTAATTCTTATTATTATAAAATGAACTCAAAAAATTCACAGGAATTTAGTTTAAATGATAATAGTATTTGGTGAGAGGATTCATCCAATGGTCCCGCCAATACCAAACAAGATCTTTGTGAAGTATTGAAAGATACTGTAAATGTAGTTTTTGATGCTTGAATTGTTACTACATGGGATCAATTCCTAAACACAAAGCCTCCATGTTCTATTTCAATTGGTGGATACGTTTTTTGACCACCAAGTTTTGAGAAAAAATGACCTTATATAAATTTCAATCATTTACATTGAGTAGATCAATTAGCTACAAGATCCAGTGCTTCACAAGTATATCTTGCTTTGAAACAATGACTTTCCAAATCTTTTAATGTAAATTGAAATACTTTTTTTAATGTATATATAAATGAGCCTAATCCTGATAAGTGCCTTGCTTTGTGGTTATTGAAAAACTACAAAAAAGTAGAAGCAATTAATATGCCAATTGACCAAGACAAAAGACTTCGTTTACTTTTGGGAATGCAAGATTTGATAGATGTTACCTGAGGAAGTTATAGAATAGATCCAAGTTCCACAGTGATGAAAGCTATATCTTGGATATTTCAACCATATTATGTATTTAGGTCAAGTTGATCTTTGAATAATATTGATAATGAACAATTAGAGAAAATAACTAGTTTAATTTTATATAGAATTGATAAATATATTGTTTGAGAATATGAACAGCTTGAATTAGATACTAGTTTTGATCTTGAATGAGAATATCAATGGTGATGTTTTGTAAAAGAGGTAGGTCCTTATTGCAGGATGAAGTTGATAAATGATTGAAAAGATCTTGTAATTTCTTACTTGCCAAATAAAGATTGAACTTTCAAATATAATATACTTAAAAGATGAGTATTTATACCTTTCTCATTGGAATGACTTTATGAAAAGCTAAATGAATATGAAAATATTCAGCCATTTTATTTCGATAGTTGGAACGGATCCAATATATCTTGAACTTCTCCAAAAAAAGCTTGATCAAAAATTCCGCCTAAAGAATTCATCAAAATAGTAAATAATTATCACAAATCTTTACCCAACTATTCACCAAAGATTGTTCAAGTATTGAAAAAAACCGTTCAAGAATTACTGCCACAAAAATCAAATTATAATATCATTGCTAACCCTTGAAAAGTAATTAATTGGGATGAATTTATTCATCAAACGCCTACTTGTTCTATTGCATTAGACGGTTATGTTTTTGGAGCCCCTACTTTTGATCCTATTTGATTGTATATAAATTTCAATCATCATGAGTGAGTAGATAGATTGTCTACAAGATGTACTGCCTCCCAGATTTTTATTGCTTTGAAACAATGACTTTCCAAGTCTTTCAAACAAAACTGAAATACATTTTTCAATATCTATTTGAACGATCCTGATCAAGATACTTGTCTTGCTGTTTGGCTTTTGAAGAACTACAAGATTGTTGAATGAATTGACATGCCATTGGAACAAGATAAAAGACTTCGTTTGTTGTTGTCAGTAGAGGATATGCTAGATGTAACTTGATGATGTTACAGAGTAGATCCTGAATCTTCTATTATGAAACAAATAGCATGGATTTTCAAACCATATACTGATGCAAGATTGTCTTGAATAGTAAACAGTTTAGAAAATGATTCTACTCTAAAGATAATTGAAAGAGTTTGTGATAGAATTGACTTGTATTTAAACTGAAATGCTAAAGAAATAGATTTGGATACAAGATATGAAGTTATTTGAGATTTCAAATGGTGAACTGTTTTCCAAGAGATATGAACATATTCTAAGTTAAAATTGATAAATGATTGAAAAGAGTTTTTAATTTCTTTTATCAAAAATCAGGATTGAACTTACAGATATACATTATTGAAAAAATCACCATTTATCCCGATAAGTTTGGACTCTTTGTATGAAAAGTTAAATCTTATTGAAAGTAAAGATAAAATGAGCTTTGACTGTTGGGGCGGATCTAATATTGTTTGATGATCGCCTAGAATATCTTGATCTAAAATTACTCCAAAAGAAATGATACAAATAGTTGACGAATACCACAAAAAAATTATAATATAATATAATCCAAACATAATATTTAAATAAAAACAAAATAATGGAAAGACAATGACAAATTTATGATTTGATAAGAGAAGTAATTAAACACAATGTGTCTGATATCCATATTGAGCAAGACTCTCCTTTGTGTATTAGGAATGCATCGTGAAAAATAATTTTCCAAGAACAAATTATTACTACCAAAGAAGATGTATTGAATTTTTTGAATGAAACTTTATGAGAGTCAGCTGAAAAAGTATTTGCTGAAGGTCGTGAAGTAGACTCTTCATTCAATCTTGATTGAACTTTTTTTAGATACAATGTTTATTATTGTTACTGAAAGATTAATATTGCACTGAGAAAAATCAATTCTATTGCACCTAGTTTTGAGCAAATATGACTTTCTGATTCAATTAAACAATTATTAGATAAAGATAAGTGACTTATTTTAGTAACATGACCTACTGGTTCAGGAAAATCTACTACTATGGCAAGTTTGGTAGAGTATATCAATCTAAATAGATCTGTACATATTATTACTATGGAAGATCCAATAGAATTTGTATTTCAAAGAAAAAAATCATTAATTTCTCAGAGAGAAATATGAAAAGATTCAAAAGCTTGGACTGATGCAATCAAATATGCTATGAGACAAGACCCTGATGTGATTATGGTTTGAGAGATGAGAGACGTAGAAACTATTTCTTCTGTACTTACATTAGTAGAAACAGGTCACTTAGTGATTTCTACTTTACATACTTCAAGTGCTGCTCAAACAATCAACCGTATTCTGGATATATTTCCAGCTTACAAACAAGACCAAGTTGCAATGCAGCTTAGTAATTGACTATTAGCAATTATTTCTCAGAAACTATTCTCCAAAAAAGATGGAAAGTGAAGAGTAGCAGCAAGAGATATAATGGTAAATGTTCCATGAATAGCTAAAAATATTCAACTTAGAGATATTACCAAAATCAATGCAATTATGGAAACATGACTTAGACATGGTATGATTACTATGAATCAAAATCTTGCACAATTAGTATCTGATTGATTAGTATCTATGGAAGAGATTCAAACAAGTATTACAGATAAAGAGCAATTTAATAGAATATTAGCATCTAGAAATGAAAGAGACAAGTTTAACCCAATTGATTAAGACTTATTGAAAAGAAATATTTCTCAAGAAATGAGAATATTTATTCAAGGAGTGAGATGATTCTCGCGTAATTTATCTAGTAAATAATGGATGAATTAATTTATCCAAAAATTGAAGAACTTATCTAAAGTTGTGAGTAGGTGAGTTGATCTGAGAAAAGACATTTCTTCAAGGTTGATGAAAATTCTTTGCCGCTATTACTGATGTTTATAGTAGTATAATTGAATTTAGTTATTCAGATTATGAAAAAATGAACATTGAAACTCAAAGAGTTTTGATAGAAAATATTTCAATTTTTCTTTCTGACAGAATTTACAAAATGAATAATATACTTAGTTTTATTACTGAGTTCAATGCTAGATTAGTTGAAATGGAATGAATGTTTGAAAAATCATTTGTTTTGGATTTTTTTAGAGAGTTTATAAATTTCGATAAACATTTGATATTGAAAAGAGAAACTGATTATTTCCAAATATTAGACTGAAATATGTTTCTTGATGATGAAATTGCTAATTTCATAAAACTCAAAACTGACAATGAACAGAGTGATTTTCAATATATTTGAACTAATTATGTTTTGTTCAATAGTTGAGTTTATTATTTCTTATTTTATTGAAACATCAAAGTAGATAGATACATTTTCAAAAATACTTTGCTTTATTCTTGAGCAATGCTTGAATTGATTTGTTCTTGTCTTCAAGAATACAAACATAATATGATTATGAATAATATAAAAGAAGATGATATAAATATTCATTCTTGACATATTAACCTATAGTGTTTTCAATATAACTTTCCAAAAATTCAATATCTATAAGATCTACATTACGTCACAGTTTTGATTTATAGTTCAAAAGTTGTGTAGGCATTATTACAGATATTTTTAATCAATGATATTCTATTGTTTGTGATTTAGATAAATCTACTTTTAGACTTTCTCGTTGAGATTTTATTTTGTTGTAAATTTTGGTTTCGTAAGCTCATCCAATATCTATAAGTTGTCATTTGTATTCTATACTCATCAGCTTCAAAGACCATTTTTCATCTGTATATATATTAGGTCAGTAAATTAGATGTTTTTGTACATAAGGAAGTAAATTTTCAAAGTCATCTTCTTTTATATCTATATCAATATCGTAGGTTTTGCGATCTGATCAATAAACATTAGTTGCAAATCATCAAGTTATTTGATACTGTATATTATTATTTTCTAATATTTTTACTATCCAATTTAGGGCTTGTATTATTTTGTTTTTCATTTTAATTTTTAATTTGTATTATTAAATTATAAAATTTTGGTTTTAGTATCATTATTCAAATTTTAGGATTGAATTTAAAGTATCTGTCTAATGAGTATTTTCATCAAGCATCTACAGTATAACTTCAAGCATCTACCATAAAATATATTAGTTGAATGTTGAAAAAATCATTTTTTTCCATTCAGGATTGAATTTTATTGTTTTCAAATTCTAATTGAGCTTGTTTTATATCAATCTTTTTTTGCAATAATTTACCTATAGTATCATTACTACTTAGTAACAAACTCACTCTTTTATGATTTATATCAACTCATAAATTATCAAATATTTTTTCTATTATAATTGGATTATAATAATGTTGAAGTTCTTTATTTCACATGGAAATAGCAAATGGCTTCCCAATATCGTGTAATCATAGTAATAGTCTGAATAAGTTTTTATCAATCAATCAAGGGAGTGGTTTGTCGCCAAAATATTTGTCAAATTGATTCAAAACCATCAAAGTATGCTCTCTAAGTGTATAGTTTTCCCAAACTCAAGTATTTTGATTATAGATTCAAGGTAATGCTAACTCAAGTATGTTTAGTAATTTTTCTGCAGTATAGGTGTTATTTGAGAATAAGTTTCAAATATCTGATTTGGTTTTTTCTATTTCATTTATTTGAAAATCAATCATTTGTTCTTTCATTATAAATAATTCAAGATTTAGACTTAATAAGTGCAGTTTTGTCAAAAAGAGCTATTGTTTTGGAAATGGCAAGTACATTGAAACCAGTCTAATTATGATTTTTGAAATGTAAATTCAAAATAGCCTTGAACTCATCAATATTGTCTGCCAGATAGTCTGGATTGTTTTTGAACAAAGATTGTCTATTATTGAATCACCATGACACGGCAATAATAGGAATTCAAGCCTTTTGACACGCGTGAATATCGCGAATTTCATCTCATACATAGATTACATTTTCCATGGATATCTTGTTTTGTTTTAGGAATTTTTTGATTGTTTTTTGCTTACCATTAAGGCTACTATCAGGGCATATTTCACTAAAAATATTCATTTTATTCTTTTCCAAAATATCTTTTATTGTATTTGAATTATTAGATGATAGAATCACTAGATTATAATCATTTTTTAACTTTGTTAGACAATCTGCAAAATCTACGAAAAGTTCAACATTATCCATATCTTTTCTAAGACATAACTTTAGATCTCTCATATAAAAAGGTATTTTATACCATCTAATTTTGATTTTTGAGAATAGATTTTTTATATTTTCATCTCTAATTATGTTTGTTTTTTCAATTTTGTCGTATTTGTATTTTTTGCTTAGATTGTTTATGCAATTTATAATATTGTCAAAAGAGTTGGCTATAGTCCCATCAAAATCAAGTAGTATTGTTTTCATAATATTTTGTTAAATAAATTTTTGTTTAGTTTACATATTTATGTGCTTTTCAACGCTAGTTTACCCATCAAAAAACCAGCACTTATAATGTTTTTTATCTTTTGTATAATTATTATATTTATACTTAATCAATTTAGTTTGTTAAATAAAAAACAAATTATATATATTAATCTATTGGTTTCAATCTTTTTTTGAAGAAAATACTACTATTCAGCAAATTGCTATGCAATTAGGAGATTGGGATAGGGAATTGCTGCGCAATTAGGAGATTGGGATAGGAAATAGAACATAGTATTAATAATCCACAACAATCTCCAATCTCCTATTGCAATTTCCAATTTCCTAGATTGCAATTCATAATAATATTTAATAAATTGCAATCTTCCTTCTCCTATCGCTATTGCTATTGCAACAAACAAAAAAAAGCCTAGGAAAAACCCTAGGCGATAAATGTTACTGTTTTTTGCTGCAAAAAGGGCAAAACTGAGGACCAAATTTGGTGTTTATATAACCTTGGTCTTTGCAGTGACCACAAACTGGTTTGGATTCTTTTTCTTCACAGTTAGAAACCTGATTTTTGTCCACTTTCAACTTCTCCTGTTTGAAGTTTATAATTGATTTTACAACTATACTTTATTCAATTGAATATTTTTTGTATATAATCTATTTTTCTACTTTTTCAATAGGAAATTTATTAGGGATTGAGATAGAAATAGTTTTTTGATTATTTTCAATTTACTTAATACACATAAAGTTTTATAGAATTCTATTTCAAATTTAATAATATACATGACAATATTTCTGTGCTCATCAGATTGGATCTCAAAATACTGCATTTGAACAAGCAGTTGATGTTGTTAAAGTTTTATATTTATATCTTCAACTTGCTCAATATCTAATAGTTTTGGTTCAATAGAATCTACAGGTTCATCATTCAGTAGCACAATAATACCGTCAACTTGTAACACATTTTGTTCAATTGAATCAATATCATGAAACACAACTAATAGGACAACTATTGGTTTTTAATGCTGATGAATTTCAGTACAATGCCCTAGTATCAGAAGGTAAATTGGTACAAGGTGTAGGTGATAAAGCTCAAGCTATAGGCACATAATGTCAAGTAGGAGCTGCCGTACATCAATTAGTTCAATTATAATAATATCATGCTTTACATTTCCATTCACAAGTATTTTGAATAGGAGTAGAACTATGTCAAGCTATTTGAGCATTTCTACTATTCATAAAAGTAGCTTCTACTAGTCAATAGGTTGCTGTATTATTGTAGAACAAAGCATTACTAGGTAAATTATAACAAGGTTGAGTTACTATACAACTACTTGATTTTCAAATAACTTGATTGTTGTAAACATTTATATCTCATCAAGCATCCATAACTTGGATAGATCAGGTGGTTAAAGTATAGGATGTTCAAGAAAACATAATTGAATTATCATCTCACCAGCTATTTCATCAATCAAAGCTATATTTGTATAAATAATTTACATTTCAAAGAATAGAGTTAACATTTACTTCAAATTTCACATTCTCACATATCTCAATATTCTCTTCATTTGTTGCTTGTATATCAAAAGTTAGTATAAGATTACATTTCCCATTAACATACTCATATCCTTCATCACAAATATAGTTACATTCTCACTCAGTTTGATTATAAGACCAAGTTTTAGAAATAATAATATCTCAATTAGGTTTTGCATTTTCTGGTAATTCTCATTTGCAAGACAACACAGTACTTACATTAGATAAACTTTCTTGTGTATTAGTTTTGTATGATTGTAGATTTTCACAAACAACTTCATTGTTTCATTGCTGCAAAGTAATTAATTTAATATTTACACAATTTAATTCCTCACTAGTTTCTCTCAATGTTAATTTACCATTGGCATCAATATGAACTAATTTAATATATCAATTGGTAGCAATGTTATATGTTACATTGAAAAATCATCATCAAACTTCTACAAGATAATAATTTGTAATTGGCTGAGATTCAATTGTTAATTGATCTGTTTTTGTGAGACTTATTCAATCAGATTTAATTCAAATAACTTTACTAACTCAAGATCAATCAATTGACTTCAATACAAATACATTTTCCCATATTTGAGTAAATTCTAAGCTTGCAATATCTCAATAATCTCAATTTACTGGTAAACTTGTATTAGATAATATGTTTCAACTATTTCAAATTTTGATTTTATTAATGTGTAAATTTCAATCTGATCAAATATAAGCAATAACATAAACATCTAAATCAATATTAATAATTTTTGGTAATTTACATTCAAAAGGGAGTAAAATTTCTTTTGGTGAACTATCTCAATTATTATAGTATACTATTTTTGTAGGTGAAACTTGTTGAGGATTCTCAGACTTAATTCATACTACAGTTGAATTATTATCAGATATACTATTTCATCATGAACTTTTGGTTGCAAAAGAAACAGTATCAGATGGAATGTTAAAATCCACATAAGTTCAATTAGAATCCTTTTGAATACTTGTTTTATAATAATTAACTATTCAACTTTCTCACATATATATTATACTATATCAACCTGAAGATATTCAAGAAACTTGATATACTGTTCAATCCTGAGCATTGGATCAGGATCAATTATAAACTTCTTTTATAGCTCATAGAATTTTATATTCTTTTGTTTGTTCATCCCAATATAACTCTACCAATTTAATTGATCAATCAGCGAATTTATATAACAAAAGTATATAATTGTAATTGATTCTATAAATATCTGGCATATTACACATTCATGATTCATCTGTACAAAGCTTATTAATTACATTTTTTATAAGATCAACATTTAATGTTAACTGTTTATCTGTAGCTTGAGAAACATTAATTTTACTATTTGTTCAAACTACTCAAATTATAGGTGCTGAAGCTTGAGAAGTGCATCAGTTTCCGTTAGATTTTCATATCAAAAAATTAAGATTCAATAAAACCTTTCATTGGTCTCACAAAACATCTCTAGCTAAAAATTTATTAGAAGTTTTGTCAAACATAGACATAGGATTTGGTAGTGAAACTCATCAACTTGGGTCACAATATCATGCATTACCATAAACATTCACATAAGGGGTGCTAACTCAATCTGCAAATACTGAACTATTATAAAAATTTGTATATTTACTATCTTTGGATAAGAAAGTCGCTATTTCAAATCACTTATTATTTTCATATCTTGTATAGGAATAATATTTGTTGGTAGAAGGATCTTTGACAGTTTTTCAAAAGCTTCTCATTTGAGACGTAACTGACTCATCAAAATATCATTGTACTCAAATTGATTTTCATTTTTCATCATCAATAGATATTGAATTTCATGGTTTTGGAAAAGATGAATTTTCACTATAATAAATTGTCAATCATTTTTTTAAAGTACTTATATCTGACAACTGTCTTGCATCTTTGGTTCTTGATAACCATTGAGAAAGAATCAAAAATGCTGTAGCTCATATAACCATAATTATAGCTATTACTATTAATAGTTCTACTAAAGAAAATGATTTAA
>JAZHDC010000168.1:0-14091 GCA_036541305.1 Candidatus Absconditabacteria bacterium | reverse complement strand
TTTCAATATCATATATCACAAGAGCTTTACTCATTGCATTGATATCTGTAACCTTTCTAGAATCTCTACTTTTACTCATCCATTGAGTAAGTAACAAAAATGCTGCAGCTGATAATATTGCTATTATTGCTATTACAATTATCAACTCAATCAATGTAAAACTTTTCAAAATTTTCTTTAGTTTTTTCATTAGGTTAACAACATATTCTAAAGTATACTTTAATATATTTTAATAAAATAAATTTCAAAATCAAGGTATATATTATATTCATTAACAATGAATATAAATTATTTTGAAATATTACTTGCATAAATAATTAAAATAGTATATAATTAAAAATATTTATATTTATAATAAATAATTCATGTTATGAAATATATGACAGACAGATGAATTTAATAGATTCAATATTAATTGATGATGAGTTGATAATAATATCAGTAGATTTGAATACAAAATGTTTATAATCAATCCAGCAAATTGAATGAAGTTTTGTGAGATGTTAAATAAATTTACCTATGAAGAAGAATCAATAAAAAGAAAAATATACTTAGGAAGTGTATGAAATGAATTCTGAGATATTTGCAATTTTTATTATTTAGTAGTTGGAGAAGAAAATACTACATTGTTTGCAAAGGAAT
This sequence comes from Candidatus Absconditabacteria bacterium, assembly GCA_036541305.1. Lineage (GTDB taxonomy): Bacteria > Patescibacteriota > Gracilibacteria > Absconditabacterales > Absconditicoccaceae > JAZHDC01. The sequence continues at coordinate 13,449 of JAZHDC010000168.1, read as the reverse complement.
TTGAAAGTTTGGTAGAAAAATATATAAGTTCATTATATGAAAATTGATGCAATTTAAGTTGAAGCCAGATCGAAAAAATTAAAAATATAATATATGAAATATTTCCACTTATAAGAAAACACGATTACAAAACAGTTGAAATTAATCAAAAAACCAGTAGAACTATTAGTGAAAATTTACTCATGAGTGAGTTAGATGATTTATAACAATTAATATCGATTATTATTATGAATAACAAAAATAATATAATTTGAAAAACACAAAATACAACTGAAAATGAATACATTCAGGTAGCAGAAAAAGTAAATTCACAACTAGCAAATTTAGATAATGGAAACCAAAAATTTATTCAAACCTTACTAGATTTTGGAATGAGAGATTCATCAATAATTTCTACAATTTTGTCTAAAGCTCCTATTGAAAAGATTCATAAAAAAGATGTAGTATTGGAAATTACTTATATTTGAGTAAAATCTTACCTAAAAAAATTATCAATAGAAAGGCTTGTATACAATAGAATAGATCCAAAAGATTGAAAAACAAATTTGTGAAAACAAGTAGAGTTTAGAATATCACAAAATCGGTTTAGATGATTTTCCAAGTTTAATCTTAGAAGTGAATTTTTTGAGTAAATCTACCAATTAAAAACATTTTTAGGGCACCAGCAATGTCCTTGCACAGCAATGATAAAGAGCTCGTTCCCATCCCCTGCCCCAAAGATATATTTTAGATAAACAAAGTCTTCATCTGGAAGATTTTTTTGTGATAAAATTATTGCAATAAATTTAGAATTATTTATATAGGAAATATTTATTCAATTACAATGTATCAATGACAGACATATTCAAATCACCTAGTTTTTTGAAAAAAACAATCAATTGAATTGTTGGTAATAAAGAAAAAACATGAGATGAACTTGTAGATAATTTTACTTTTAGTAAAGAGTGAGAAAATTTTAAAGAATATGAAATGGCTGACAAAGCTCTTTTAGGTAATAATGAAGATTTATTAAAGTATCTGATAAATGAACTACATAATAATTTGTGAATAATTGGGAAAGTTAAATTAAATAGGGATAATAAAGTTTCAATAAGCTATAACTGATACTTGAATAAATGAGAAAACTCAGATTCAATTATTTTGAAAATATTAAGAGAGATCAAAAATACAAAATTATGAGAAGGATTTGATACTTGAAAAGTATTAACAGACAATTACAAGATTAATATAGATGAATATTGAACTAACTTGAATATAACTATTGAAATTATTTGAGAATTAAATCAAAAAAATCTTAGACAAATAAAAGATATATATGAAAAAGTATTTGTACCAAATATGACAATTGAAAGCAAAATTATTAATGATGTAGATTATTTGAAATGAGAATTTGGATTGGGATGAAAAGATTCTATCAATATTGAAGATGACAAAATAGAAATTAGATATTTATGTGATATAAATAATGAAATTGACAATAAAACTCTATTTTTAATTCTCAATGAAATACTACCGAAATCAAATTTTATGAATAAATATGAGTATAGCATTATTAATTGTTCAACTAAATATTCAAACTCTTGTGATTATTGAATTACTAACAATGATAATTGAAATTCAGTAGTTTTAAGTATTGAAATTGATAAAAAGTGATGAGTATTGAAAGTAAATTTGTCTAAAATTAAATGTACTCTAACATCTAAGTTAATAAAACAGATTATATGACCATTCTTGAAATATATAAAAAATGAGATCCAAAAATGATGAGAAATTAATCTTTTTGATGAACTAAAAAGTATGGGTATTACTGTAGTAGAAAGCGTAGATGAATGACAAGTAACTTTGGAGGATTTATATAAGACTGAATGACTAATTTGATATTTAGATATAAAAGAAAAAGTTGAAGATACTATAATCAATCCTTGGAAACAAAAAGAAAAGTACTTAGAATTAGCAAAGGAGCATTTTGCTAACTTAAAAGATATAATACCAAATGCAGTACTTTTTGAATGACCTGCTTGAACCTGAAAAACAACACTTGCAAGAATAATATGAAAACACTTGAATTATCCTTTTTTCTATATACCGTTGAACTCTTTTATGAGTAAATGGTATTGAGAAGCGGAAACAAAATTATCTTTTATAATGGAGACTATTTGAAAAATTGCTGAATCTAATTGATGAGCAATACTTATGTTTGATGAAATAGACGAAATTTGATGAAACAGAGATAAATCTCATGAAGCAACAGGAAAATTAACTTGAGTATTACTAAAGAAATTAGACTGAATGGAAAGAATACAAAACATTATTTTAGTATGAGCAACTAATAGAAAAGATTCCCTTGACCCAGCATTGATAAGTAGATTCAAACATAGTCAGTTCTTTAGATTACCAAATTGTGAAGAAATAATAAATATTGCTAGTTTTTATATTGATAAATTAGCTGAATTGAAAATAGAACAAATTAAAAACATGGAAAATAAACTATCTTGAAGAGATATAAAAGCTATATGTGAACATATTGCAAGAAAATCAATAAAAGAAAAGTTAATTAATAATGAAATAGATATTGTATCAACTTTTATTGAACAATGAAATTATATGATAACAAGTAAATAATTATTCATTCTCCATTATCAGCTGAGAAGATATAATTCAAGATTGATAAATTGTAGGCAGTCAGCTTCAAGGATGTGTTCATCATCAAACTAGGAAAATATTTTCAACTTCTTGGAATTTATTGTGTGGTCTAAAATATAGCATTTGAGTGAGTTGATGAGAAAGATTGAAAACAGCACCAAGATAAACATTGTATTCACTTTCCCATTCATTTGGAGTAATTATTCTCTTTTCAATAATGTGATCTTGAATATCGTCAATACCAAATTTATCTTTTAACATTTTGAACATATTTTCTTCTATTAAAGTTGAATTATTTTTCCAATTAATATTGGAGTTATTATTTGGTGCAGGAATTAATATATATAAACTACTATGTCAATCTGGAGCTAATGTTGGATCATAAATACTTGGATTATGTATATACATGCTAAACTCTTCAGAAATGTCTTGAAAGCAAGATATTTTTTCAATATATTCTTTGTAGTTGGAATTGTAAATAATATTGTGATGATTGAGATTAGTATATTGTTTGTCTAATCCAAGATAAAACATATAAGTACTACATGAATAATCTTTTTTGGATAATTTCTTGTCTGAATAAATATGTCTGTGAGATGGATCTATAAGTTTGCTCATTGCATAAGCAAAATCTGCATTTATAATTACATAGTCACCATAGATTTTTTCTCAAGATTCAAGCTCTATTCAAATAGCTTTTTTATCTTTTACAATAATTTCTTTTACTGCAGAGTTTAAATGAATATTTCATCAATTATCTTGGATAACTTTTCACATAGCATTTGATATTTCATTTAATCATCATTTTACATGGAATATTCACTTAACATGTTCTAAGTAAGAAATCAAACTGTATACTGCTGGACAAGTTCGTGGTGACATTCACAAATATTTTGATTGGAATGACATTGCTAATTTCAAGTTTGGTGCAGAAAAACTATGGCTTAATCTATCATATAAACTTTGCCGAACATCCATCTTAGGAAGTAACTTGAAAAATCTTTTTGTAAAAAAATCACTAATTTTTCAAAAGGGCTTCATCAAAACATTAGTCAATATTTCAAATGTAGACTCTTCTCTATCCATATATTCTTGGTATTTTTCAACATCTTGAGGAAATTTTTTACTAATTTCAATTTTAGTGTCTTCAACATTTTGTCTTGGTATAAATTCAGATCAATCTGGAAAAAGTAGTTTGTATAATGGGTCAAGTCTAGTAATTTCAAGATAATCATTTACATCTATTCAGGACATTTTGAAAGCGTTTTCCAATATTTCTAAATACATCAAAAATGTTGGTCACAAATCAAATTTATAATCTCATAATTGTAAGGAAGAATTTCTTCATCACACTTTATCTAATTTTTCGTAAATATGTACATTATATCATTTGCTGGAAAGTATCATTCATGATGTTAATCATCACGGTCATGCTCAAATAATAATTACTTTTTTCATTTTACTATAAATGTAATAAATTCATATAGATTAATCAATTTTATTATAAATTCAAATAGTAATTATAGATAATAATAATTTGAAACTATTATATTTTCTAAAAGCTTAATTTTGATTATTATTCCAATCTACTATTTACTATTTACAATCTGCTGAATAGCAATAGCAATAGCGATAGGAGATTGGAGATTGTGGATTATTAAATATGAAAAAACGTTAATGAGATCTCTCGACTTCGCTCGAGATGACAGATTTTGTCATTTCGACCGACTAAAAGGAGTGGAGAAATCCTAAATTGCTTCGCAATAGTACCGGATTGCTTCGCAATAGTTTGAGTTCTAGTACTTAGTACTTAGTTCTAGGTTTTAATAATTAATGTTCTCCTAGTATTGTAGCACCCCTTCTTTAGTCTTCCCCAGTTTTGATTATAGCGATAGCGATAGTAAATAGTTTAGATTATAACTATTTTCTATTTACTATTGCAATCTGCTAAATCGGGAAGGACCGAAGGAAGGGTTAAGCAGTTATTGTTGATAGCGATAGCGATTGGAGATTGTTATTGATTATTGATTATTTATAATTTTACAATGCAAAAAAAGACAAAGGATATACCAATGTCTTTTGTAAATAGTAATTTCATTTTTTCTAAATCCTGTGAACTCATTGTAAGCAATTGTTCTAATCATTAAAAACACAATTGTAGCGAGCAGTGTAAACCAGTTTGGAAATTTTGTGAATAATCCCGGTCCTTCAATTAAGTAGCCCATACAAAGCATAATAAAACTTGTAATCGCAGCAGTTAGAAATAGTTTCATAACATACTCCCCTTTCATATGTTTAGTAAATTGTATAATGTTTTGAAAAAATATTGCAAGAATATTTATGCTTCCTTTGATTTTTTGAAATGATTTCTATAAACAATCTTCAAAGCACTAGGAATAAATACAAGAGTAATTGTAGTTCATATAATCAATCATCCAGCAAAAGACAGGGCGAATGGTCTCCACATTTCATCAGAATATGCTAAAACAAATAGTCATAATGAAGTAATAGTAGTTGTAAGGAATATTGGTTCAAGTCTTGATTTTACTGATTCTAAGATAATAGAATCCAAATCTGTATGTCATTCAGTATCTTCTAAAAGTTCATTGAATCTATTTAAAAGATAAATAATATGTGCTAATCAAACTCAAATTAGTCCAAAGAATCATATTCACACCATCATACTTACTGCTTCTCAACTTAATAACAAGAAGAACAATGCTCAAGTCAAGAATAATGGCATGGTCATTACCATAATTATAGGTTGTGCAAAATTACCGAAATTAAGTACAAGAATTGCAAACATCAAAACAAATCATACAACAAAGGCTAGTCACATATCAGTTCAAGATTGAGTCATATCTTTAACATCTGCTCAATAGGCTAGTTTCAATCTTGGATAGTTTCAAACAATTTCATTAATATGTTTAGTAATATTTCAAAGAGCTGTATCTACATTTTTATTTCATTCTATTTTGATGACCAATTCTCACTCCAAATGTTGAAAACTTTTGATTTGTGGTTGTAGTTTGATTTCTTTTATCAACTCTGAAATATAAATATTCGTTCAAGGCAAAATCAAGTCTTTGAAGTTAATAGTATTTCAATTATCCAAAGTATAATTTACAAATCACTTTACAGGAATAACATCTTTACCAAAATCATTGATGGATGTTATTGCTAGTCAATTTCATTTGTAGTCAGTAAGATAGTTACTAGTAGGGTCCGTTTGCTTCAAACTATACAAAAAAGCATCAAGTTCAGTAGTTGTGAGATTTAATTGTGATAGTTTTTCCAAATCATACTCAATCACAACTTTTCAATTTGTATATTCCAAACTACTACTCCATCAATATGTTCAAGGAATCTTTTTCAACTCTGGGAGAATTTTTTCGTATTCACTTGCTAACAGTGATATTTCATTTTCAACATTTCAAGAGGCAGAAATATTAAATGTTACATCCTTTCATCCACTTGGTCAGTTTTTTTGGATAAAAATTGATAGTTCACTTAACTTTGTCTTTAGCTGTTCATCGCTTTGTGCTTTTTCATCCAAATAGTGCTTCAATTTAGGGAAAATCTCTAAAGCACTTTCTTGTGGAGACCTGACTTTTGTTCAAATTAGAACGATATTTATCTTTGTTAAATCAGGATTAAAACTAGTTCTATAAATTGCATTCTCAAGTGCTGATTGTGAGTAAAGTTCTCACAAGCTTAATTCAATATTTTTTACAACTCATTGGTAGTTAGCGTCAAAAAAATCATTAATATATCAATAGACTTTTTTAGTCAATAGTTGATTTTCTTCAATACTTACATCTTGATTATATTTCAAGTTAACATATATATTGTCTTTGTCAGTAGGTGGCATAAAGTCAACATTTCCAAATAATACAAATGCATAAACTACAGCTCAAAACATTCCATAAAAAATTATAGTAAGTAGCTTTGGAGTTTTTAGTATTCATCTATATACAAAATCAAATGGCTTTTCAAATTTATGAAATAGTAATTCAATTTTATTTTCTTTGTGTTCTTCCTTCTTTACTTTAAAGTTCATATAAGAAAGAACCAAAGGTAAGAATATAAAAGAAACAATAATTGATATTATAAGATTAACATTCACTGTAATTGGTAAAAATTTGATAAACTCTCAGACTTTTCCTGATAACATAAATCACAAAGGTAAAAACATTGACACAGTTACTAAATTTCATATCAAAAGTGGCTTCCAATAAATTCATAAAACATATTTGATGGCGTCATATTTTCCCATTCACTTTCTAAGTCAATCTTGGAATCATTGAGCCATTACTATCAAATTATCAACCATTATTCAAAGACTTAAATTCAATGCAACACTAACTATACTATTGAAAGTAAATCCTAAATACTTAAGAATAATAAAGGTTAATAAGTAAACAAAAGGAAATGTAATCGCTATTGCTATAGATCATCTTAATCATAAGAAAATAGTTGCAATTATTAATATCAAAATTGATGTATCTATAAATCCATCAATAAAAGCGTCATAAGTGTCTCCTATCATAATCTCTTGAGAAAACATTTCTTTATGTTGTAAGTTTTGAGTTTGAAAAAAATCGCCTCTATCTGACAAAAAGGATTTAACTCAGTCAATAACGGCAAGAATGTCTGCTCATGGAACTTTGTATACCATAAAAGTTATAGCATTTTCTCAGTTTACATAAGACAATCTTTGATAGTAAGGATGAGTCACTTCTACGTTTGCCAGGTCTTTTAGTCTAAGTATATTACCATTTTGATTTATCAGTGGCATTTCATTCATAAACTCTTTGAATGATTCCAGGTTTTCATTCAAATCTTGAGAAGATTTACTATAAGTTCTTACTTCAAAAGAATATAAATTACCGTCTAATTTTTTCTTATCAATTGGCTTTTGAGAAATATTTTGTGATAATAATCATATTAAAGATGGTAATCTAAGGTTGTACTGTTTTAATTTTTCATAATCAAATTCGACTTCTACTTGGGGAGTATACTTTCATACTACAATTACTTTATCTACTCAAGGTATTTTTTTCAAATCATCTTCCAATGTATTTACTTTGTCATACAAAATTGAAGGATAATAAGGTCAAGTTATAGAAAATGAATATATTGGAATATCTTTGGTTTCTGTTTTGGTAACAATAACATCTTTTACTCAATTAGGTAAACTTGATTTTACTTCATCTACTGCTGATTTTAGATCACTATAAGCTATTCATTTATCAGTTCATCTTTTGAATTCAAGATTAATTACTCCAATATTGTTGGAACTAATAGAAGTAAAAGTCGATATATTTTTCACTGATGGAAGTTTATCTTCAATTTTCTTCACAACTTGTTGTTCTATAGTATCTGCATCAGCTCAAGGGTAAACAGCTGATATATTGAAAAAAGGCAAATCTACATCTGGAATTGACTCTTTTGACATTGAAGTAAAGCTGTAAAATCCTATTGCTGAAAGCAAAATCATTATAATCAGGAAAAATGGTCTATATGCCTTAAAATATTTTTCAAACATTATTATAAATTATATAATTAAAATTATGTTACTTACAGATTTCGTCTCAACGATTTAGTCCGCTTCTAACCAATACATTACTTGAATCTAACTCTCAAAGTACAATTGTAGTAGAAGTGATGGTTCAATCTGATGATTTTAACTTCACTTTAGATCAATCAATAGTGTTGGAAACATATTTAATTGGTATAAATATCTTGCTAGTAGGAGTTCAAGAATAAGTTTGTTCAACTGTAATGTCTAATATTTTTCATTCTGACAATAAATCATTTAAAGAACTAATATTTCAATCAAGATAAAAACTTGTTGAGCTCTCATAAATATAGTTTTGTGTAACTGAATCCTGATAAGGCAGTTTTGTTGTTAGTGAGCTTGAAAAAACTTTTTCATCAATGGTAAATTGAATATCTGCTGGTAATAGTAAATCTTGAGATGAGTATATTTGCAATTTCAAATTAGATTTACTTGGAATAATCTGACATAATAATCATCATGGAGCAATTTTATTTCACAATGAAGTTGGCTTTTCTTTGACAGTTCCATTTGAGGTAGCATATATTGATTGTGAGTTCAAATTAATATTCAAAGTATTCAAATTAGTTTTCAGCTGTTGTAATTGATTATTTAATTGAGTTAGTTGAATATTTTCTTGAGAACTTAATGTTTGAATTTGATTATTTATAGATTCTAATGAATTATTAAATGACTCGATTTGAGATTGTATTTGATTTTTTTGCAAATCAATAGAAGTATTGTAGGTTCATATTTTGTTTGACTGAATGTTATCAATATTAGATAGTATAGACTTTTTTGAATTAGAAGCTGAATTTATTTGTGTCTCTAATGAAAGAATTTGTGTATCATAAGTATTGTTGACTGTTTGAATACTTTTATCAAAATTATCTATAGCATTTTTCAAAGTAACAATATTATTTTCATACTGCAACATTCATGAGTAATAATTATCAATAGTTCATTGAGAAAAACTAGTAGAAGCTACTGAATTTTTTATAGAATTATTAACATCAACTACAAACTCATTCATTCTTGACATAAAAACAGAACTTTTTTCATAATCAAAACTATCAAAATCTTTGAAATCATTAGATAATTGCCTCCAATCTGATTCTATTTTATTCTTTAATGTTGTATCCTTTGCTCACAAGTAAGTTTGAATAGAATCATTCTTGTGTTTATTTGCATCAGTGATTGAAAATAACTCATCTACCTGCAATAGTATATTTGCTATCAATGATTTAGCTTGAACTTTTGTATTTAATGTATTAATTTTCAATTTATCAATATCAGCAACTTTAGAATCTTGAAGCTTTGACTTTGAATTATTTAGATCAGTAATTTGTATATCAATTGTATTTAATTGTATCTGTAAAGTCTGCAATTGCTTGTCAATATCTGATACTCCAAAATCTTTTTGAGCATCTATAGTATCTAAGTTTTCTTTCATTATCTTTAATTGAGTTTCAATATTTGATTTTTGTAAATTTAATGAATTTAATTGAGTGGAAAAATTTACTTTTGTGGAAGCTATAATATCATTTGTATTATTGATTTGTGAATTTATCATATTAGTTTGATTCACTAAATTTTGCACATTAGGATCAGAGTAATCAGGCTTAATTTTAGCAATTATGTCTCATTGTTTTACACTTTTTCACTTTTCACAGTTCAACAATTCAATATTTCATCAAATATTAGTAGTAATATTATTGATATTTTCATTGATTACTTTTCATTTTAGATTTAGGATTGATCAAGTTCAGCCATTTACTAAAAATGATTCTGTACAAGATAAACTTTTATTTGTAGTTTCTGTGTCAGTAATATTGCTTGTTCAATCTGAACATCAAACTAATAGTAATAAACTTGAAATTAATGTTAAATATAGTATTTTTTGTTTCATAATATTAGATTAAAATATAAATTATTCAATAACTAATCATTTGGATTTAGCAAACTCTAATGCTTCTGATAATTGGTCATTTTTCACCATTGCTATGAACTTTCATGATTTCACCATAAACACCAAGATATCTCAACATTCTAAACCAATAGCATTTCTTACTTCTTTAGGAATTACTATTTGTCATTTAGGTCATATTGGACTTGTGCCATAAATTTTTACTTGCTCGTATTCTCTTTCCATATTATTTAGTAATGAAATAAATGGTATACAAAGACATTAAAGTATGAATTTGTATACAAAACAAAGTGAAGTATACTTTTTCTTACTAAAAAATCAAGAGAATATTATCTCTTTTTTTAAGAATATATTTTATTGAAAATTATAAATTCTTTCTAATGTATTCAAATAGAAAATCTATATGATCATTTTTTATAAATCACAGTCATTCATTAGATTTTCAAATTACTACTAGTGAATCTCATGGTTTTATATCTAAAAGTTGTCTTATTCTAATAGGAATTACAAATTGGAATTTAGATCATACTGAAACAGGTCATATAATCTGAAAACTTGAGAAATTAGTTTTTAGTTTTGCAGTAGCCGAATTTTTCATTCCAAGTCATAATGCCATATTATCAATCAAAACTAATTCATAGTCCATTCAGACTTTCATTTTAACTTCTTCTCTAGAATCCTTAGGTATAATTACTTGTCCTTTAGGTCAGACTGTAGTTACTCAATAAACCTTTAGGTTAATTTTATTGTTCATGATTTATCTTTTAGTAGATAAATAGTAAAATATACACAATATATAATTATTATTGTTGATAATTCAAATAATAATTAATTGTTAAAATAAAAAATCACTTGATTTTGAAATATATTTCATTATTATGATATATATTTAATACTAATATAAAAATATGCCAAGAAATTGTAAAAGAAGAAATATTTGACACAATGTAATAAGCAAATTTTTCAAACCTAACTGAATACCTTTACACAATCTTGAAATTACTGAAATATGACAAGATGAAATAGAAGCATTGAGATTAGCATATATAGAAAATCTAAATATGATACAATGAGCACAAAAGATGTGAGTATCTGCTCCAACATTCAATAGAATATTAAATTCATGAATTTGAAAAATAGCTCAAGCTCTAGTATACTCAAAAGCTATAAAAATATTATAATAGTTTTATAAAATAACTAACATACAAATGCCTAATAAAGACTGAATGTGACCAAATGGTCAATGAAGTAGAACTTGAAGATGATTGTGAAATTGTGTAAAAGAATTAATTGATTGAAAAAAAGACACTAATGAATCAGATCAATTAAACACAACTCCAAACTTTGGAAGAAATTCCAATATGAGAAAATGACTTTGAAGATCTTGAAGAAATCAATGATCTTGAAGATGAAACAGAAATCCAAGATAAAGATTGGAAATTGCAGATAGCGATTGCGATTGGAGATTGAGATTATTGAACCCATCCTTTAGTCCTTCCCAGAGATTGCATTTGATTAAATATTGTTATGAATTACAATCTAGGATATTGCGATTGCGATAGGAGATTGGGGATTATTTAGAATAAAACTACTATGTTCTATTTACTATCGCAATCTGCTAAACAGGGGTGCAACAATTTATTTCCTATCGCTATTTGCTATTTGCTATTCACTAAATAATGGGTGAGTTTTTTCAAATAATTTTGGGTCTAGGACAATATCATCCAAATCTCAACTTTTCAGAAATGATCAAAATAATATAGAAATGAATTTCATCCTATTTTCTACTCAAGAAATAGACTCTAAATCCTCTCACATTTGAGAGTAATTTTGATATTGTAAATTTCAACCACTATCTGTAGTATGGTTAAAGAAGTTTCATTTTGATTCATTTAAAAATTTCAAAGATTTTTTGTAATCCAAATCTGAAACTATTTTATAAGGATTATTTTTCAATCTAAAATACTCTAAATAATCTTTATCTGTAAGATTTAATAAATTTAACAAGTAAGAATCATTTGACCAACTAGGTTGAAGCATTTTCTTAATAGTATCAATTAGATTAATTTTGACCACATTTGCTTGAACTACCAATTCGTTAATATTAATTTTGTATAATGATTTAGTATAAGTGTTATTTGCAAATAATGTAACTATCAAAGTATTTTTACTATTTAATTGAAAACTTAGAGTAGCATTATTATTGTTTCAAGCAATATTTCTAAGCTGAACTGTTTCCAATCAATTACAAATATTATTCAACAAGTCCAAAATTCAAAGCTCTATCTTATCATCTATTATTTTAACCTCAAAATTATAAAACTTAATAAATTTTTTAGTCACAGAGTCTATAAGTTTGAAAACAATAGAATGATTTCAATTAGATAAGCACTTATAACTATCAATATCATAAACTAAACTGTAATTTTTATTGAATTTAATATAAGTAAAAAAGTTATTCAGATTAGATGGAATAAGCTTGGTATTATGATCTAATTGGATATTATTAGTTAACAAATCCATAATAAAAAATCTTTCCTTTTGGGAAGTTCATTTTGTCTTTATTCAATATGGCTCATTGGTTCAAATTCATACATACAAAGGTATATAATTCTTTCTTCAATTTGAAGAAAATACTCAAAATTGTAAATGCAACTTTTCCTTATCACAGTGAAATTTGAGCATTTCAAGCAATGTCATTTCATCTTTGTAATTTAAATTAGGCTGAGAGTAAATTATTTTGCTTATTGAATAAATTGGATTATCATCTCAATCAATAATAATTCAATATTTTTGTTTCAAATGATCGATAGTTTCAGCATCTAAAACTGTGAAATTTAGGTTTTCTTGTTCATGTCTGTACTCAAAAAATTCAAGATCTACAATTGATTCAAGATTAAATCACATATCTTTGAAAGTTTTTTTTAGATCTTTATCAGGTTTTTTCACAGACCTTGTTAGGTCTACTTTGACTTTATAGTCACACAAAATATGTTTTTTATTTGCGAATTTACTACTAAATTCACTACTAAACAACAAAGCTTCATTATTATGAATTTGTTTCTTTCACATTGTAGTAGAATCAAATGTGAAAAATCTAAAATAATCACCAAATAAATAATTATTAAGTTGACTAACATTGTTCAATAATAAAGAAATAGGAGTTTTTCATTGAAAATACTCAATAAACTTATTGAAAAACTCCTTGTCATATGATTCAAGTAACTCTGAAAGTAATAATTTATCTTCTTGGAAAATTAATTTAGTAGATTCAATATTGTCTATTATTCTTTGCTTTAGATTCTTTGCTTTTGATGAT
>JAZHDC010000167.1:0-2573 GCA_036541305.1 Candidatus Absconditabacteria bacterium | reverse complement strand
TCTTTTTGATTGAAAAAGTTGTTGAGAATAGTGATATCATTTGAGTCTAATAAACTATATTTGCTAGCGATATTTGTAAAGTCTAAATTCATATTTTTTTAAATATTATTAAAATTTAGTAGAAACATTTTCTCTAGATTCTTGACTAGCTTCAAACATATTGTGCTCTCCAAGATTCATCATATTTGCAATTATGTTGGTAGGGAACATTTCTTTTTTGTCTTTTAGTTCTTTTACTGCTGCATTGTAAGATCTTCTTGCAGCTTGAATTCTTTCTTCAATTTCTACTAGTTCTTCCTGTAGTTTCAAAAAGTTTTGGTTTGCCTTTAGGTCTGGATAAGCTTCTGATAAGGCAAAAATTGATTTTAGTCAGTTAGATATTTGATTTTCATTTTTGATTTTTTCTTTGGATAGTTCTTGTTGATTCATTCAAGTTGCTCTAAGAAGTGCAACATTCTCTAGAAGTTGTGATTCATGTTTTGCATATCATTTTACTACTGACACTAAGTTGGGTATCAAATCATATCTTTGTTGCAAAACAGTATCTATGCTTCATTTATTTTCTATTACTAAATTCTTGTAATAAGTAATGTTGTTGTATAGAATAATTACTATTATTGCTAACAATATTCCAATTAGTGCTAAAAACATATTTGTATTTATTAATATTAAAACAAAATATATAATAGAAAAAAAAATCCTATTTGCAAGTATTATTAATCTATTTTTATTTGAAATCTAAAAATTAATTCTTATAATTTCAATTATTTTAATTAGTAAATTAACAAAAATGTTAAAATTAATTGACAATTTGAAAAGTTGAATAGTACATTGAGTTGGATTTTGTATTGTATTGGTATTGTTTGCATGATGAATTTATTTGGTAAACTGAGCTTGGCAAAGCAGTAATCCTACTTCATGATTGTGAGATGCAAATAATTTGTATACAAGCTGAGATGATGTATTGACAAAGGAAAAATGGAATGCTTTGGTAGAAAAGGTTTCGACTATTTCTAATAGTAGTTTGGATATTACTTGTCCCACTGCTTTTACCAAAGTTCAAAGTCAATGAAAAGTATATGGTTGTATCCAAAATGATGTAAATCCTGCACAAAATTTTCAAAACGCTATAAAAGATTGTCATGATAATTATTGATGAAGACTACCTTCATATAGTGAAGTTTATATGGCAATGACTAATTATAATTTGCTTAATGAGTGAGTGAGTTCCGAGCGAATAGATCAATGAGACTATTATTCTTCAGGTAATGCATGATGATTAATTTGATGAACTGCTGATTTGAGACCTTCAACATGAGTATATACTGCTTTAGTTAAGTATCGCTGTTTCATAGAGCCAAAGTAAATATTAATATTTAATTGATTTTATGTTGCTATATTTTAGATTATTTTTATATTATTTATGTTTATGATAATTCATTTATTATTTATTAAACTATAATGATAAATTCAGCAGATTCTGTAATAAGTTCAATTGATGCTGCTATAAAAAATAACTTCTGATGAAAATCTTGTGAAAGGACTATACAAGCTCTAAAAGATGTTTTGACTCAATCAGAGAATGATGTGCAAAGTGTGAAATTTATTTCAAATAAGTGAATCATAACTGTCTCTAAGAAAGATTGAACATTTGAAAATGTCACTATATTAGATCCAAAGTATTATTATAACTTGCAATATTATTAACAATTTGTAAGGAGGAATTATGTACCAGGAAGATTATGGAAAAGAAGCATGTGTTCTTTTCAATGTATTCGTTGATATTACAGTTATTGTTTTTTTCAATTTTGTAATCTTTCTTACAATTTATTATGGGAAAAATTATTTCAATCTTTATGTATTTGGTAGTTTGTTTTTCTATGGTTTTATTGCAATCAAACTTATCAAAAATACTGTAGAAACTTATTCAAGTTCACTTTGTTGGAAAACAATGACATCCTATTGTGTTCTGTGGTTTGGCTTTTTTATATCAGTATATGCAGGTTGGGTTTTATAGAATGTATTATTTATAAATATAAATCTGGAGGTATTTCTTCCAGATTTTTTTTGTTAAATTTTGTTATTTATTGTAATTATGATTTGTAATTAAAATTAAATAAATAAAATTCCTTGAAATTATGAAAAAATATACTATAATTTAAATATTTAGTATTATTTTTTTTTCAAAATGGCAAAAAAACTTCGCAAACTTATAAAATCATTTACACTAATTGAGCTGATTATTGTAATAGCAGTAATCGCTGTGCTAGGAGCTTCAGCGTTTCTAGTACTTTCTCAGTGGATGAGTAAGAGTAGAGATAGTAGAAAGATTGCAGATTTGTGAACAATCGATACAGCAATTAATGTAAGCTTTACAAGTAAAGATATGCTACCAAAACCTGACAATAAGTCTGATATAACATTTTGAGGGGCAAAGGTCTGGGAGCTAGGGTATTTTGGAGATGAGGCAGTAAGTCAGATTGGGGGAGCGTTGACCAAGACACCATCTGATCCGACTACTAAAGCTTGGTATAGATATGCGGTATGGAACAACAAATACCAACTGTGAACTA
>JAZHDC010000166.1:0-14282 GCA_036541305.1 Candidatus Absconditabacteria bacterium | reverse complement strand
GAGCTTCTGACCAGCCATTCGGGGCTGGCCTTGATCGGGGCATTGTTGAATCGGTATCCATTTGACAATATTTTTATATGAGTAACTAATTATATTACTGCAAATACAGGAAGTACAATAGATTATGATAAAGACTGATATATTGATTGAATGAAGGTTATATTTGATAAAGATATTTCTATTTGAAATATTGATATTAGCAAGTTCAATATTTCTCACTTATGAGTAAATGTAAGTAATTTAACAATTTCATGAATTATAAATAATGAGTTATATCTAAGTTATGACGATGGACTTTGGGATGGTTGAATAATTCCCGATCTATGAATAATCTCATATACAACAGATTGAGGGAATATCACTTTTTCTCAAGTAAACACTTCAAGTATTTTAGAATCAGATTGAGCATCTCCATTTGTAACTATTTCTCCAAATTGAAGTGCGTTTAACACTACTCAAATAGTAAATCTATCAATAAATGAAACCTGAAGTATTTATTATTCAAACAATTGAACTATAGACCTAATTACACAATGAATTCCCTATATTTGACCTATAACAATAAATACATCTACAACAATATACTATCAAGGAAAAGATCTATCTTGAAATATATCCACAAAGCAATCTGCAAATTTCACAAAGTATACAGATCCTAATTCTTGATGAGGTTGATGATGAGGAGGAGGCGGCGGTATTATATATCAGCCAATTGTAATAACAAAGCCTATAGATTCTGCTGATAAACCATCAAATACATGAACAGACTTGAAAGAGTTCATTGATTTCGAGACACTAAAAAATCAAGTATATCAAGTTAGCAATAATTCCCAAATAGAAATTTTTAACAAACTATTCCCAAGAATAATTGAATTATTATGAGAAGTAAATAATCTACCATTGATCTGAACTAGTTTAGATAAAAACAGAGTTAACTATTACAATTATATAAAATGATTCTTTATAAATATATTCAAATACAAAAATATTTGAGAAGAAATCTATAAAATCAATGCAAAAACTTATCTAAATAAACTACTAAAACAAGAAAGTGAAATTCGTAATAGTTATGAGTCGATATTTTATATACAAAACTGATTCTTATTTCCTAAATCAGCAAAGTATAATAACACTTTTATACTAATACAAAGAGCATTATTCAACAAATATAATTGATTATTGATAAAAAACATTATCAATAATGAAGAATTAATTGAACTAAAAACAGTATATAATAATTTTGTATACTCACTAATAATGTACAAAAATGATAAAAATATAAATCTAAAAGAATATGCAAAGGTTCAATTAAAAGTAATTTTAAAATATTATGAAATGAAATAAGCATTAAATGTATATAAACTATAACTTTGACTTGAAATTATTAAATTTAAAATTAACATAACAAATCTTTAATAAATAACTTTTTTTGATGTTAAAAAATTTGAATTATATTGCATTTGATTTTGAAACTACTTGAATTGATTGTAAAAAAGATGAACCAATCCAAATTGGAATAATACAATTCAACAATAAATTTGAAATAATTAATACATATTCTTCTCTAATAAAACCTAAGAAAGACATAAAAGAACTAAAAGATATTGTTTCATTTATTACAGGTTTCAAATTATCAGATCTTGAAGATGCTCCATATATAGAAGATATATTAGAAAACATAAAACCATTCTTCAACGAAAACAGTGTTTTAATATGACACAATGTAGATTTTGACATTAGCTTTTTAAATAAGTATATTTCTTTTGAATACTTTGCAAAATATGACACATTAGATTTTGCAAAACAAGTTTTTCATTTTGCTGACAGTTATGCTCTAGAAATATTGGTAGAAATCATGAAAGATCAGTGAATATTCAATACACCAGAACAATTTCAGTGAAAGGAAATGTACCATGATGCTTTGTACGATAGTTTGTGATGTTATAATTTATTCAAATATTACATCAATAGAATTCAATACTTATCAGATAAATTTCCAGTTATTTTAAAATTTTTGAATAGTAACAAATGAAACTTATCTAAAATATTATCTACAAAAGATTACAGACCATCTGAAAATATTGTATATTTTTTGCCACCATTGAAACTAGAAATAAAGAATAATATATATAGACATAACGAAAACTCTTATGATTTAAGTCAATATGAGAATTGATCATTTATCTATACTTGAAATATTATATTTTCAGAATTGCTAAAAAACCTAATTTGAAAAGAAAAATATATACTTGCTTTTTCTAGTAGGTCCAAAATGCAAATTGCAAAAAATATTCTTAATGATCTTTGATTAAAAAATGTAAGCTTTTTGAATAATGACTATCATTTTGATCAAACTAAAGTAGAATTCTTCCTAGGTCAAAATCAATACGAAGAAGTTGAAGTTTATTTTTTGATAAAATATTTTTCCTTGTATGATAAATGATATTGAATATTAGACCTAAATACACCTCAGGACTACAAAATTTACAATTTTTTATCAACAATTTCCTCTAAAACTAAGTGAAATATAATACTTACTCAACACAACAACTTGTATAATGAAATAGAGGAAAATAATCCATTATTAAAAGACTACAAAATATTATTCTTTGACAAAGACTGGTGGTATAATACCTATTCTAGGTATATTAACCAATATTTTGATTTTTACTACTTTTTAGGTCAACTTGAAGAGTACGTATATTATGAAAAGTTTATTGATCAGGACGCTTGTTCTTTGTTAACTGAATTTCAATGATTTGTAGTAATGTTTATGGGAGTGCTTTTCATGGAGCTTAATTGTGTATTTGAATGAGTTCCTAGTTCAAAATTAGAAATCAATCCTATAGATACTAACTTAGACTTTTACAAAACAAGAGATTTGCTTGATAAATTTACGGAATTTGAAAATTTACTTAGTGATGAATATAACCCAAGATTTTCAATAGTAAAAAACAAAATAAAAGAAATAAAGGATATTATGAGCAACATTGCACTTGTAGAGAAAAAAATGTACAATCAAGATAGATATTATTTTATATTCCACAAAACTAACAATGTAATTAATTTCCCAAGTTTTAGTGAACATATGAGAACTAATAACATATTATTTTTATCTAATTTTGACAAGCTTAGATCTATTCAATTGGTTCCAAATAATGAATATCCAGAGTATGAAAAAAAGATTATAAAGATTAATAATGTAGACAACTTAATATCTAGAATATCTACATATAAAAAACTATTTGTATTATCTAGTCAAAAAGTTACATCTACGAACTTTTTTCAACAACTTTTTGCCAATAATATTCACAATGATTATGAAATATTTGTAGAAAATGTTACAGGATGACTAGGAAAAAATATGTTCTATGCAAAAAAAAGGGACAAACTTATTATGATATGATGAGTTGAGTTTTTGATATCAAGTATTGCTAATTGAGTAAAATTTGATGATATAGTTATTCTAAATATATGATGACCATTAGAATTTAACATAATTAGAGACATATATTACTATTGATGATTTTGAATTAGTAAAAATAAATAAAATGAATAATCCAAAACAACAAGATATTACAACTGATAATAAAGTTTCTTTTACAAGTCATGAACTGACAAAGCTTCTATGAGAAACTAATCCACTTACTTTTATTGAAAACATAAAAGCACTAATTATTGAAAAATCATTGGATAATTTTCAGTATTTTTCTCAGGATGACCTAATAGGGACTGCTCAGAACTCAAAGGATATAAACATTTTAAATAAATTATATCAAATTTGAGATGATGAAGTACTTAAAGCATTATTATTGAATCCAGTTATTTTTAAAACTCATTTTACTAATTTAGACAAAAACAATTTATATCTTATAAAATATTATTCAAGTAAAAATGAAACAATAAAAATTATATTTGAATATCTTATATTATTGAGTAAAATATTATCTAATTGTGCTTCTTATCCGATTATGAACTTTTTATTAATTGATAAAATATCTCAAATTTGAAAAAATTCTGAATTAAATAATTATGATGAAATTGAATTATTAGTACATTGAGAGAACCAAGAAGTATTACTAAATACTGTAATAAATTGTAAATACAATCAATGACTTTTCCATATATTTTCAAAGCATCCTGATACAAATATTAGAAAGGCTATTTTTCTAAATAATGATTTCAAAACCAATGTAGAGTTTAGCAATGTTCCATTTGGATATTGGGAATGACTTATAAAATCAGATGATGAAGAATTAACAAAATTGTATTTTGGATTGAAAAAAATCAAAGAAATAGAAAGAAAACTTATTTTGAAACATATTGTGAATAAAAGTAAGCAACTAAATCGATAACAAAAAAGCCAGGAAATCCCTGGCAAAACTTTTCTATTTCTTAAAAATCGGAGTTGGAGTATCAAATTCATTGGATACATGCAAACTAATGTAATTTAAGCAATTATCTTTCTGTGATCTTCCAAATAAACCATAAATAATAATGTTATTAGTATATACTCGAGCGGAATACAAGTCTTTTTCAGTGATTAGACCATCAAACAGACATTTAATCATTACTTGTGGACTTACTCCAATTCCATGTAATTTCTTGAATTCTCCTTGAGCTGTTACTTCATCTATGATTTCCATCAACCTCCTTACTACAGGATATGGTTTGACAATCTTGTCTTGGATAGTCCAGATTCTATTTCTAGTTCCCCAAACATTTAAGACAACGACCTTTTCTCCTTCAATAGAGACATTCCCTTTACAAAAAAGAGCCATACAAACCTCTCTTATTATTTATAAGATATAAATACATTTTTACAAAATAATTGCAATAGATTTTCTTTTGATTTTTATATAATTAAAAATATATTTAAGATAAAATTAAGGTAAATAATTATATAATATTATTTTAATATTGAAAACTATAATGTTTAAAAATCTAAGAACATCGACTCAAATATGACTGAAATTTACAATTTATACAATTATTCAAATAATTATATTTGCTATTTTTGCTAATATTGTATTTTTCTACAAGTGGTATAATATGGAAACCGAAAGATTAAACAACAAACCTTTTTACCAAAACAAAATTGAAAAAAGACAAGAAAACAATCTAGATAGAGTAGAGTTGAATCAAATTGATGACAATCAAAAATTACCTGAATATTTTCCGCGTAAAATTCAATTTTTTGAAGAAAACTCTTATTTATGAAATCAAATATTGGAAAATAAAATTTCCAAGAAAATATCAAAAATAGATTCTAATTATTATATGTTCAATAATATAAATTGAAAAATATTAGTCAGTGATATATCGCCACATATTAATATGCAAATTAATTTAATTTACATAAGTATTATTTTACTATTTTTGTTATCAGCACTAGCATATATTTTTTCAATTACTTTTGTAAAAAGTTCTCTAAAAAAAATTAATGAATTAAATGAATTCCTTGATAAATTAGACATAAATAATTTGAACAAAAAAATAGAAATTAATTGACATATTGATGATGAGATTAACAAGTTAAGTAATAAATTTAATCAAGTATTAGATAAGCTTAATATACAAACAAATTGACTAAAAGATTTTATCAAAAATGCTTCTCACGAAATCAAAACTCCATTAATGGTTATAAACAGTGAATTAGATTATGCTAAAAAAAGCAAAAATTATGTAAACTCTTTGGACAATATCAAAGATCAAATTAAATCACTTTGAAAACTTATTGATACCTTGATTGAAATTACTAAATTTGAAACCACTGATAATCTTACAATATGAGAAATAAATATAGTTCAAGATACTAAAACGATTATAGATAACATTCAAAGTATTTATCCTCAAAAAAATATTTCAGTAAATGTTGAAGCTAAAGATAATTGTATAGTAAAATGATTCACTACATCATGGAATATTATATTTAAGAACTTATTAGATAATTCTTTTAAATATTCTAAAGATTGATCTATAATCAATATACATATTTCAAATGAAAAATTTGTAATCAAAGATCAATGAGTATGAATTAGCAGTGAAAATATTGATTACATATGGGATAGATTTTGGCAATGAGACAAATCCAACTCAGATGTAAATAGTTACTGACTATGATTACACTTAGTAAAATTGCTTGTGGATAAAAATAAATGGAAGATTGAAGTAAAATCAATCCAGTGAGAATGAACAACTTTTACAATTAATTTTATGTAAATGCTAAATATATTAGTTATAGAAGATAATAAAATAATTGCTAATAATATTAAGAAATATCTAGAAATAGATTGACACAATATAACAATAGCAGAAAATGGCTTATATTGAATGGAGATTGTAAAAAATAAGCAATTCGATATAGTTGTGCTTGATTTGATGCTACCTTGAATGGATGGAATTACAATTTGTAACAATTTAAAACATTCTCAGCCAGACTTGCCAGTAATTATTACCAGTGCAAAATGACAAATTGAAGACAAACTAGAATTATTTGATTCTGGAGCAGATGATTATTTGGTAAAACCATTTGATATCAAAGAACTAGTAGCAAGAATCTGGGTAGTTTTGAAAAGGACTCCCAAAAGAGAACTCATAGAAATATGAAATATTATCTTGAATAGAGAACTAAAAAGTATCAAAAAAGATTGATTGGAAATAAAGTTTACATTGAAAGAATTTCTCATATTAGAATTACTAATGCTAAACAATTGAATTACAGTATCTAGAACTGATATAGTGCAAGAAATATGGTGAAATGAAAGTATATTTGAAGTAGATGCAAAACTTGATGTTTACATTTCTAATATTAGAAAAAAATTATGAAAAGAATATATAGAAACTATAAAATGATTTGGTTACAAGTTCTGAAAATCATCTTAGATTTTAATATTGTCAATTAATAAATAATGATTTTGTGTTGATATAAATTACTATATAATTATAAATGTTATTAAATAAAACACAAAACTTGGAGAAAAATATGATAAAAATTATTATACTTACTATTTGGTTGGTATGCTTTTAGTGAAAGAAGTTATTACTTCATATTTATACAACAGGGGGTTATTCCCTGTTTTTTTGTAACAACATTTCCAAATCCTAATCCAA
This sequence comes from Candidatus Absconditabacteria bacterium, assembly GCA_036541305.1. Lineage (GTDB taxonomy): Bacteria > Patescibacteriota > Gracilibacteria > Absconditabacterales > Absconditicoccaceae > JAZHDC01. Next base: position 7,169 of record JAZHDC010000166.1, on the reverse strand, counting down.
AATAGCAATAGCAGATTGCGATAGGAGATTGGAGATGGGGGATTGTAGTAAATTGCTTCGCAATAGTGTGAGTTCTAGTTTGAGTCTTTAGTTCAAGGTTTAGACTTTATAATTATTCCCTAGAACTTAAACTTGAACTTATTACTTAAACTTTGTACAATTTACTATCCCAATCTGCTAAACAGGGGTTCAACAGTAATAGCAAATTGCAATAGCGATTGGAGACTGGAGATTGCAGTTGATTAAATATTGTTATGAATTGCAATCTAGGATATGGGAGATTGGAGATTGTTGTAGATTATTAATACAATTTCCTATTTCCTATCGCTATATGCTAAATTGCGATAGCAATTATTGTTAAGGTTAATTTAAGGTTATTATTTATACATAACTAATTAATAGTTTTTTAGACTATTCAAAGCATTTAGTAAGTATTAAGTATAAAATGAAAATCAAAAAATCAATTAAATATTTAATTATTATTGTAGTAATGTGAATTGCAATAGGATGATACTTATACTTCAAAACTAATAGTACAGATACAGTAGAAAAAGTAATTAACGCTAAAGTGACTAGTGGATCAATTGAAAATACAATTAAAACTACTTGAACTTCAAAATTAGTAGATGAACAAGAGATGAAATTTAATATGGATGGAGAAGTGACAGCAGTATACTTCAAAGCATGAGATTCAGTAAAGAAAGGCGATATAATTGCACAATTAGATAATAAAGATGCATTATCATCTATAAATCAATCACAAATATCTCTAAATAATGCATATATTGAACTTGAACAAAAGATTACATCTACAAAAGATACTGATTTGATATCTGCAGATAATAATATAAAATCATCTGAAAGTAATATTATTTTATTAGAAGAGCAAATCAACAATATTAAAAAAGAGCAATTAAATTCAATCAATGATAAAGAACTTGAAATAAATAATTTGAATCAAGAAATACAAATTTTGGAAATTGAATACTCAAACAAAATTGATGAATATGATTCACAAATAATTTCAAAGAATTTAGATATAGATTCAAAGCAGGCTTCTTTAGATATTTTAAAAAATGAACTTGAAACATTGATTAAGCAACAAAATAAATCATTAAATGATCTAAATATATCGAATAATTCTACACTAAATAATGCATATAATGATATCAAAAAATCAATAATCGATATTGATTCACAACTAAATAATATAGATGTGATTTTTTGAATTACAGACATCAACAAACATCAAACAGCTAGCTATGAAAAGTTTTTATCTGCAAAAGATACTTCTTTAAAAGATAAAACTGAATATTCTTTTATAGATGTTCAAATTTGACTTGAAGAGATAAAGAAATTATACAATAATTTATCATCAAATGACGCTTCTTCTAGTTCAATTATTGAAGTAATGAAAAAAGTTGCATATGTATATGATGATTTGATTACTTTATGAAAATATGCAAGTGATTGAGCTAAAAACTCCATTGAATCTACTGAATTATCTCAACAAACAATAGATTCATATTATAACAGTATGAATTCAATTGTAAATTCGGCAAAGAGTTCACTAGATAATTACAATAATTCAATTACAAATATAGTAAAGCTTACTGATGAACAACTTCAAAAAGAACAGAATCAAAGTATAATTAAACAAAAAGAATTATCAATTTTAGACTCTCAAAGTTCATTAGACAAATTAAAAACAGACTTAATAAATTTGAATAATACAAAGAATTTATACATAAATAACTATGAAACAAATATTTCTCAAAAAAAACAATCTATCAAAAGCAAACAAGATTCAATTATAATTTCAAAAAACACTTACGAATTAACTATAAAACAAAAATCTAATGATATTATAAATGAAAAAAGGAATTTAGAGTTGTTGAAACAAAAATTACAGGACCTAAAAGATTGACCTGATAATGAAGAAATTCAATTATCAAAAAACAATATCGAAAAAATGAAAATACAATTAGAATCATCAAAAAATAATCTTGATAAATATGAAATACAAGCACCATTTGATTGAATAATTAGAAAAATTGATTTCAAGGTATGAGATAAAATCGTCTCAACTGACTCAAAATATGTTTATATTGAAAATCCAAATTTAGTAGAAATTACTTCTACAATAGACCAAATTGATATCGTAAATGTAAAATTATGACAAAAGGTAAAAGTAATATTTGATTCTTATAAAAATAAAGAGTTTGAATGAATAATCTCAGAAATTGATTCTACTCCAGTAAGTTCAAGTTGAGTTACTTCTTATACCATTACAATATCTATAGATAAGTGAGAAGATAACATTTACAGCTGAATGACAGCAAAGTTATATATTATTATTGCTTCAAAGGAAAACATATTATTGATCCCAAGTGTTTTTATCAACAAAAAAGACAACAAATCATTTGTCAATACAGGTAACTGACAAAGATGAAGCAGAACTGAAATCAAAACTTGAATTAGTGATTCTACAAATACTGAAATATTAAGTTGATTGAATCTATGAGATAACATTTCTAGAACAGTAACTGTATCAACAAGCTCAACAGCTACTAGTACAAATTCTACTAATACTAGAGCATTAAGGAATGCAACTTGAGCATGATGAGGATGATGAACATGATGATTTAGACCGCCAAATTAATTTTAAATTATTAATGAAAACTTATGAACAAGAGTAATCATAGATTTGTAATGTTTTGAATTATTTGAATAACACTTTGTATATTAGGATGATGTTCTGTTTCACAAAGTGAATCAAAAATAAATGATAATTGATGAATAAATCAACGACAAAGACAACCAAGAAATTGATGATTTTGAAGTGGAGACAATATGTGATGAAGAAGAAATTCACAAAAATGAATGATATGAACAGGAGAGAATTTATCAGGAAGTCACATGAGATGAGAAAGACCAATGAACTGAGAAATAATGAGTTGAAATAGACAAAAAGACACAGTAAACAAAGAAATCCAAGCAAATGAATAATACAAAAATAAAAAACAAAATTAATCTAACTGAAAAATAGATAAGCAATGAAATAGTAAGGGCAGATTTGCAGTCCAAAAACATAAATTATCTCTTAAAAATAAGTAATGAAATCTCTTATCACACTACAAGAAATAAAAAAATCATACCAAATTTGAGACCAAAAATTAGATATTTTGAAATGAATCAATCTGGAAATATTTGAAGGTGATTTTATGTCCATAATGGGGCAGTCTTGAAGCTGAAAATCTACATTAATGAATATAATCTGAATGCTAGATAATCCTAGCAGTGGAAAGTATTTTTTTGGATGACAAGACATATCAGACTTAGACATAGATGAACAAGCGCTAATACGCAGAAAAAACATATGATTTATATTCCAAAGTTACAACCTACTAAAAAGAACTAAAACTATAGAACAAGTAATGTTGCCTTTAATGTATCAATGAGTATGAAGCAAAGAAAGGAAAGAAAGAGCATTTCAAGCATTGAAAAAAGTATGATTAGAAGACAAAATTGATAGTTACCCAAATGAAATGTCCTGATGACAACAACAAAGAGTTGCAATAGCAAGATCAATTGTAACCAATCCATTATTGCTTTTGTGAGATGAACCAACTTGAGCATTAGATAGTAATACTTGAGAAGAAGTAATGGAAATTCTAAGTAACTTGAATAAAGAATGAAAAACGATATTGATAATCACGCATGCTCCTGAAGTAGATAAATACGCAAAAAAGCATATTTTGATAAAAGATTGAGTTATCTAAAATTTACAATTTACCAATTATAATGTTATTGAAAGAACATACAATATCAGCATTTAGATCTATAATATCCAACAAATTAAGAGCAGCTCTAAGTATGTTATGAATTGTAATATGAGTATCTGCAATTATTATTTTATTAGCATTGTGAGAGGGGACTACAGCTACAATACAATCTAGATTTAGCAGTATGTGAGCAAATCTAATTACACTTACTGCATGATCTTCTAGTTCATCTAGAATATGAGGAAGCTGATGATGAACTCCATCAGATTTGTTAGATGATGATTTATTGAACTTCATAAAATGAATTGAATGAGTAAAAGATGTTTCCCCAACAGTTACTTCCAGCAAACAATTTATTTATGAAACATACAATACAAGCGCACAAATAGTAGGAACAAATCCTGTATATCTAGAATTCAAAAATCTTACTATTGCCAATTGAAATTATATAAGTAATGATAACAATGAAAACTTAGATATGGTAGCTGTAATAGGAAATACAATTGCAAATGATGCCTTTGGTAGTCAAGATCCAATTGGAAAAGAGATTAAACTAGAAAATAAAATATTTACAGTCATTTGAGTTCTATCTGACAATTCAAGTTCAAACAGCAAAATCTATATTCCACTAAACACAATTATGTCTAAAATTGTATGAACTCATTATTATGGTTCATTAGATATTCAGGTCATTGACGCAGAAAAGTCCACTGAAATGAAAGATTTTATCAATCAAGAACTTTTGACATATTTGCAAATAGATGATGAGGATGATGCTACTTTTACTCTGTCATCAATGAGTGAACTACTGACTACAATAGAAGAAATGAATGCTACTATGAAACTGTTTTTGTGATGAATTGCTTCTATTTCACTTTTAGTTTGAGGAATTTGAGTAATGAATATTATGCTAGTTTCAGTAACAGAAAGAACCAAAGAAATCGGAATTCGCAAAGCATTATGAGCAACCAGATCTGATATCTTGCTTCAATTTCTTATTGAATCTATGTTCATTAGTATCTTCGCCGGTATCATTTGAATTGGTATCAGCTTCACAGTTGTGCAAATTATGAAAAATATCACAGCAGCAGTAATCACTTATAATTCAGTGGTTTTAGCCTTCGGTTCAGTAGTATTTATTGGAATAGTTTTCGGTTTACTTCCAGCTAGGAAAGCTGCGAATTTGTCGCCTATTGATGCTCTTAGATACGAGTAATTTCTTGATTGATACAACGTATTTTTTCACTTCCAAATTTTGATAGCTAAATACAAACCTGCTTTTATTTTGTTTTCTATTTTTTTCAAGATATTTATTCTAGATATTATATTTGATTAATTTAGTATAATTTTCTACTAATAGTAACTTTATGTTGTAATTAAGGCATATATCTGTATAATGAATGTATATATTCTATAATTACAAAAATATGCCTATTTACAAATCATGGGGGATTTTGGGAAAGTATTATGATAGTATATTTTCTTACAAAAATTACTCACAAGAATCCAGTAAAATCAAAGAGTTAATTTCCAAGTTCAAAAAGCTTCCATGAAACAAACTTTTAGACGTTGGATGCGCAACTTGATCTTATATTGATCATTTGAAAAATGATTATTATATATATTGAATTGATTTGTCTAATGAGTTATTGAAAGTAGCTAAGGCTAAACATCCTGATATTACTTTCTTTAGCAAAGACATATCCAAACTAAAAATCAAACAAAGATTTGATGTTATTTTATGCGTATTTGATACTATTTCATACTGCAAAACATACAAGGAAGTTGAAGAACTAATGGAAGTATTTTCATATCATCTAAATTCTTGAGGAGTCTTGATTATAGAACCATTTGCTCTAAAAGAAAATATTCAAAAATCTCAGTATGTGTGTGAAAAGATTAATGTTGATGAAGAGTGTATTCAATATGCTCAATCAATAACTCACAAATGAGAAAAACTTACCATACAAAAACAGTTCTTGATTACAAATAACAAATGAATAACTCATTATACTGACAATCACAATCTAATTTTACTAGAATGAAACAAGCTTAAAAAGATTATGAGTGATGCATGATTTATTACCAAACAAATAAAATCATGAATTACAAAAAATAAAGATACTTTTGTTTGAGTAAGAATCTAATTATCTTTTCCCTAAAAATCTATAAAAATGGCATTTTTCTCATCAATTAAATAATTTTCTCAATTTGTATTGTTTACTATCAATTGTCTTATAAAAATCATTAAAAGAAGTGAATATTCATCATTGAATATTTTTTCCAAATTCAAAAAAATCAGCAATTTTATCGTAAAGTGGTTTTATATTAGCAGGGGATAGTCTAATTCAATAAGGAGGATTAGAGATAAAAAATATATTATCAAAATCTTGGTCATCTATATCAATAAAATCCTTTGTAACAAATGTAATATTCGACTCTACTCAGGCTTTTTTTGCATGTTCTTGCTGCACTCATTTCAATAATGGATCCATATCATATCCAAATATTTCAACACTTGACTCTACTTCATTACTAATTGCTTTTTGTAGAGCATCTTCATAATAAGACTTTTCATACCAGTAGAATTTCTCAAAATCAAATTGCCTTAACTTTCAAGGTGCCACATTCCTTGCCATCATTGCAGCTTCAATAGTTATAGTTCAACTACCACAAAAAAAATCATGCAAAGGAGTTTTCTTATCCCAAGCAGATAACATTATCAGTCAAGCTGCAATGTTTTCTTTCATTGGAGCTTCTACAGTATGAACTCTATATCATCTTTTGTGTAAAGCTGGTCAAGTAGTATTTATAAGCAAATATGCTTTATTATTATTTATAATTACATGTATCTCTAGAATTCATTGAGCTCAATCATCAATTCGTTTTAGTTCTTTACTTCATGTAAGTTGAGTCATAATTGCTTTTTGTGAAACTGATTGTATCGCAGGTACGCTTGACAACTGGGATTTCACAGATGTTGCTTGCACCACAAATCATTGTCAATTATTGATGTATTGAGACCATTCCACTTTTGTAATCAGTTGGAATAGATCTTCAAACTCATTTACAAATCATGTTTTTACGATCATAAATAATTTGTTACCTACTCTAGACCGTAAGTTTATATCAGCAATAGATTGTAAATTTCATTTTATAAACAATAATCTATCATCTACTTTCTCTACATCATAACCAAGATTAACAACCTCTTGTTTTGCTAATGATTCCAATCAACTATTACATGTTAGTACAAATTTCATATGGGTATTCATAATTAAATATTCAAATATAATCATTATTACTCAAAAGTCCAAAGATAAATTACTTACTTTAATTATAATTCAAAAACCGACACTAATAATTATAATAAAATTGCCGCTT
>JAZHDC010000165.1:0-14273 GCA_036541305.1 Candidatus Absconditabacteria bacterium | reverse complement strand
TATTTTTCAATCTATTTATTCTAGTAATTAGTATTCTAATTACCGGAAGAAAGGCGTACTGTTCTTGTAAGTGAGAAAAGCACTATATTCACCTAAAACAAATTAGTGTCCCCAGATATCTTCTAATATCTGAAAAAATTAAGAAAAGAGTATATAGCTGACATACTATAACTACTTTGATAAAACAGTCAGAGTATGATGATTCCCTTGAAAAGAAATATGTAAATGTAGATTTGGAAATATGTAGTACTTGTGGTTATAAAAAAGTAATATTTAGTGTTATTGAATATGATCCACTAATATCTAATTATAGAGAAGTTTCAAATATGAAAGATGAATATATTATATCTAAACCACAACAATATCCTAATAGTATTAAATTATAAAATAGTTTTCTAATGTATGATGTAATTATAATATGAGCTTGAGCTTCTTGATTGTTTTGTGCTTGTAATCTTCAAGATTGAATGAAAGCACTTATTTTGGAATCTAATAAAATTTCTTGAAGTAAAGTTTTACTTTCTTGATGATGAAGATGTAATTTTACTAATGAAATAATTGATATTGAAAACAATTTTGTGTGAGAAAATGTAAAGTTTTTATATTCATTGTTTCATAAATTTTCCAATAAAGATATGCTTAATTGGTTAAAGGACAATTGATTGTGATATAAATTAGAAGATAATTGAAAATATTTTTTATTATCAGAAAAATCTAAAGATTTATTAGAGGTGTTTTTTTCTATAATTGAAAAGAAGTGAATCAATATTACTAATAACTGCTTAGTAGAAGATGTTATTTGTATTGATTGATGATTTGAGATTGCTACTAATCTTTGAATATATTATACAAAAAAAGTAGTAATAAGTACTTGATGAAAATCATTTCCACAATTATGAACTTTGTGATTTTGATATGATTTAGCAAAAAAGTATTGAGGTAAGATCAATAATATTTACAAAGGTCTTTGTGGAATTGTTACCAAAGAAAATAATGAAAACTTTGCTGGTAGTCCTTTGGATGTAAAACTACAAGTCTATGTTGGTGATAAGATCTTTTTAGAAAAGTCCTGAACAGTACTATTTTCACATTTTGGCTTAACTTGACCATTTATTTTTGATATAGTTTTGAAATTATGATCATATTTATCTAAGAAATGAATAGTTGATATAGAAGAATATATTTGCCAAAATGTTACATTAAAATTATATTTTGATCAGGTATCATTATCTAGAAAATTAGTAAAATTAATTTGAAATAATGATAAATTAGAGTATTCTATTCAATGAATAAGATCATGGAAAGAGGCCAAAGTCACATGATGATGATTGAGTTTGAAAGAGATTGGAAACGACTTCCAGTTCAGAAAATGTCCTTGAATGTATTTTATTTGAGAAGTGTTGGATATTACATGAGTTACTTGATGATATAACTTACAATTTGCTTGGAGTAGTGGCTATTGGTGTGGGAAGAACATAAATAGTACCAAGTACCAAGTACCCAGTTCAAGTTAGAGGTTATTCGAATAATTATTGTTACCCTTGAACTCACACTTACACTCAAACTCAAACTACGTTAGTTCAAGCACAGAATTGCTACGCAATAGTACTCAGTACTTAGTAATCAGTAACAAGTTAGAGGTTCGAATAATCATTATTACCCTAAATACTAAACAATCTGCTGAATAGCGATAGCGATTGGAGACTGGAGATTGCAGTTGATTAAATATTATTATGAATTGCAATCTAGGATATTGCGATTGCGATAGGAGATGGGGGATTGTTTAGAATATAACTACTATGTTCTATTTACTATCGCTATAATCTAAACTGGGAAAGACCAAAGATAGGGTTCAACAGTAATCACCTATCTGCCAATTGCATAGCAATTCCCCCCAATCCTAATCTCCTAACTCCTAATCAAACTATCTAGAAATGAATTTATATGATAATAAAATTAACAATGAATAATAGAATAATAGTTGTAAAAATATGAACTGCATCTTTGTTTGATTGCAATTCAAATATTGATTATAGCGTAATAAGTTCTTTAGCTAATCAAATTTATAAGCTTTATCAAACTTGAATAAAGGTAGTTTTAGTTAGTTCTTGAGCAGTTTGATTGTGAAAGTTCAAAACTAAAGAAAATCCAGTGATAAATAATGATAAAATAGTATCAAAACAAGTTTATGCAAGTATTTGACAACCAATTTTGATGAAAGAGTACCAAAAAGAATTTGATAAATATTCTATGGTAGTTTCTCAAGCATTATTTACAAGATCTGATTTTGCAGATAGATGAAAATACCTGAATATGAGACAAGTCTTGACTAGTATGTTAAATAATAATATAATTCCTATAATCAACGAAAATGATGTCTTGTCTCCTGAAGAGTTAGATTTCTCTGATAATGATCAATTAGCAGCTTATGTAGCTTGAATGTTGTCAGCAGAGAAACTTGTTATTCTTACAGTTGTAGATTGACTTTATGACAAAAATCCTTGCGATAAGGATGCTAAAAAATTTGAATTAATTGAAAAAATTGACGATGAAATTTTATCCTATGCTCAAAATATTAAATCAAGTATGTGAACAGGATGAATGCTTTCTAAGCTTTATACTGCTCGTTTGATAATGAATTTGTGAATTTCTATGGTTATTGCGTTAGCAAAAGAGGATGATGTTTTACTGAAGATCTTGAACAATGAAAATATATGAACACTTTTTAGACCTTCCTACAATCCTAAGATTACTTGAGTAAGAAGATGGCTGACCACATGAGCTTTTCCAAAATGAAAAATTGTAGTAAGTAATACTATTACAGATCTTATAAATAATGGAAAAAGAGCATCAATACTTTTAGCTGGAGTAGAAAGTTTTACTGGTGATTTTGAAAAGTGAGATGTTGTTGAGATTAGGGATGTTTTGTGAAAACAACTTGGATATGGCTTGGTTAGACAATCTACTGCACAGCTTGCGTCTTCATTTAACTCCAAAGAAAGAGATATTATTGTGGTTCATACTGATTATTTTATGGTTAATTAATTATTTATATTATTTGTCAATTCTTTTTTTGTTTTTATAGTATTTTTTTGCAATGAATACTTGAAAATTTAAAATACATTATTATAATGTGTTTTTTAGATGTTTGATGAAAAGTTATGGAATATATATATATTTGAGTTTGAGTTGTTTTGATATTTTTACTTTATTTTTTGTATTCTTTATGGAAAGATGAAGAGAACATAAAAACTATTAATTTAGAAAATCCAAAACAAATTAATCCTATAGTTGATGACATAAAAAGCTCTTATGTAGATGAATCAGTTTTTGAATCTTGAGTAGCAAAATTAGATATAAAAAATGAATTGATTTTGAAATTAAAATGAGAAATAAATAAGTCTATAATATGAATGGATGATTTTATTAATTCAGTATTAATTGTTCTACTAGCTGACTGACATTTGTTGGTAGAATGAGTACCTGGACTTGCAAAAACGAAAACAATTTGAACTTTAGCTAAGGCTTTGGATTTGAAATTCAAAAGAATTCAATTTACACCTGATATGTTGCCTTCAGATATTGTGTGAGTAGAGGTTTTCAACACAAAGCTTAAAGAGTTTGAAGTAAAAAGATGACCTGTCTTTACAAATATTTTGTTAGCAGATGAGATAAATAGAACTACTCCAAAGGTACAATCAGCCTTACTTGAATCTATGGAGGAAAGACAAGTGAGTATATGATGAGAAAGTTCAATTCTTGATAAGCCTTTTTTGGTACTTGCAACTCAAAATCCTATTGAACAAGAGTGAACATACTCCCTACCAGAAGCTCAAATAGATAGATTTATGATGAAGGTATTAGTAAACTACCCAAAACAATATGAAGAGAAAAAAATCTTAGATATTTTGGAAAACAATATTACTATTGAAAAAATTCTAACTAAAGAACAATTACTTGAATTCCAAAGTTTGGTAAAACAAGTAACTATCTCTAATCAAATAAAAGATTATATTACAAGAATAGTGGATACAACTAGGCATAATAATAAAAACTTACTTTATTGAGCATCACCTAGAGCTTCAATTTCACTTATGTTTGCATCTAAAGCTGTCGCATTTCTACAATGAAGAGATTATGTAACTCATGAAGATGTACAAAAATTAGTGTTAAATGTAATGAGACATAGAATAATACTAACATATGAAGCACAGGTTCAATGATATAGTCCAGACAGTATACTTTTGTGACTTCTCAAGGATGTAACATTAGAATAATTTAAATAAATTATTTTTAATTGACATTTTTTTTCTTTTCTTTATATAATTATGGATTTTTTAATTATCATTTTCTTTAATGAATAGATTTCCAAACCAAGAATGTTCTCAAAAAAGTGATATATCATTTAGGGAAGCTTGAAGTAGTGTTGACACATTTCTGCAACTAACTAGAAAACAGTTGATAGATTTAGTTGGTAAAAATGATGATTTAGTATATTCTAGAAAAAGTAGAGTAATTTGATCTCATCAGATTATATTGAATTATAGTTCTTTTGACGATTTTTTTATAATAACATTTCCCAATTATTCTAATCAAGAAAATTGAACAATACCAGAGCATGTTTTAGTAAAAGACCCACTAATTGCAAATGAAGCATTTAGATACGCTTGTAATATGGCCAATGTTATAAACGATTTCAAACAATTACATAGCGTTGTTTATAATTATGTAAAAATAAGTAACCAGTTAAAAAATAATTCTGAATTTTTGTAATTTTCTATTGAATATATGATATTATTGTTTAATATAAATTGTTTTATAATTTATATTTTTTTCATGAAAAGAAACTTTCATCTTATTGGTTGATTTGGTATATCAGAAAAAGAGATAAAACAAAGAAAAGCTGATATAAATAAGATTATTGATAAATATTATGTGTTGTGAATTAGAGAGTTTTTTATGTGATACAACCCCCCATATTGGCATGAAATATTTTGATTTGAGTTTTCGCCCAACTGAAGATTTTGAGAAAATGAACAAGTAACTTCTTACAATACATTTAAAGAAGTTGTAGAATATATACACTCTTTGAAAGATGAGTCGTGAAAGCCTTGTGAGGTATTGTTGACTGTTAACTTTTGGTATTATTCTGCTTTGACTATGCCATTAATAGAAAGAATTATTGATGAAGCTATTGAAATATGAGTAGATTGATTGATCATCTGAAATGTCGAAACTCTTCAGTATTTAGCAAAAATAAAATATACTAGAAAGATTAATTTATCTACTATTTTAAGTCTTTACAATATAGATGCAATTTCACTTTTGATAGAATACGCTAAAGACAATAATCTAAACTTGAATAGAGTAATTTTGCCAAGAGAAGTTACATTGAAAGAAATGAAAGAAATAATATTACATTTCCCAGAAATAGAATTTGAAGTTTTTTGACATTGAGATTATTGTAGATATAGTAATTGACTTTGTATGTCTGAGCATAAATATTTTTCTAGAGATCTTTGTGCTTTTATACTAAAACACTGAATAGAAGTGAAAAAATCTGTAATACCATCTTTCAAGCAGATGATTTTAGATGAACATAAATCTGATACTGAAAAGCAAAATTTAATAGATAATTCATTAGATTGAATTTCTCAATTATTAATAACACAAAATGTTGTGTGAACCAATTCTATGAATCCATTGATAGATGAGTATATAACAAATTTTGAAAATGATTTTTTTTGACAATACTCTTATCAAGATATTACTGAGATTTCCAAAAAAATTTTATTTAGATTTTCAGTAGACATAAAGACTAATGTTTTCAAGTATTATTATGATTGATTGCTTCCTTCTACAGATCTTCATAATAAATATATAGATAAAGTTTTGCGTTTACTTGAGTTGGTATGAAGATACGTAGATGTGTCTTCAATTGACCAAGATATTTTTAAAGTGAAAAAAATTAGAGACAAAGCAAAAACATATTATATTGAACAAATTAGACAAAGATGAAAGTTTGGGTTAGATACTTATTATAAATTTATGCTATACAATAGAACATCAGTACCATTTTATTCCTATTTTAATAATTTAGAAAATCTAAAGATAGTAAAAATTCCACTTAGATGAAGAGATCTATCTGTACTAAGAATGTGATTAGATTTGATAGATGAAGCAATTTTAAATCCTTGAAAGTTTATTGATGAATGAAATCTAAATTGAAAGTATTTTCATTATGATTGAACTTATTTAGATTTTTACAATAATAAGATAAATCAAATACTTTCTGAATAGTATTTTTTTATATTTTTTAATAATGTCAATTGTATTTATATATAATCTATTGAAATTTTTTGGTTTAAATTTATATATATTTTGTTCACAAGGAACTATCAACAATTAAGGAGAGTAAAATGTCTTCCCAATCTGAACCAATGAGGGTTTTAATTGTTGACCCTTGTAAATCAATACGAGGATTGACAATTAGTGTTTTAAGGAGGTTAGGATTCAGTGAGTTTTTTGAATCAAATAACTATGTAAACGCATTTGAAATTCTTGTGAGAAAACCTATCAACATTGTTGTTACAGAAGTTATAACTGGCGACTATGATTTGTTTTCATTTATGGACTCTATCAATAATCATCCAGAAATTGAAAAAAAAACTGTAATTCTGATGACATCTAATGTAGATACTGAACTTGTTGCAAAAGCAGCACAGTATGGTGTGAGGGGGGTTATTGTAAAACCATTTACTCCCAATCAAATGCAGACAGTTTTGGCAAAGGCAATCAAGAAATGAAAAACATTTAATTTCAGCAGGAAGGGTTTTCTCTTCTTGCTTTTTTAATTGTGTTAATTTTCATTGAAAATTCTTTATATTTATATATAAGTATTTTACTTTATTATTAATTTTTATAGATGAAAAAGATTTTGATTTTATTGTGAGTTATTTTTTCTTTTAATTTTGCTTTTGGTGCAGTTACTTATAATTTTTCACACTATCCAGTTACAAATTACAAAGTTGATACTCACAAAAAAACAGCTAGTAAAGAATATTACAAATATAGTTGAAAAAGTAGTTTTAGACCTGTATATCTTGATATTAGTGAGATTCAAGAATTAGTAAAAGATAAATGATATTTCAAGCATTTTAGATATGCATATTATCACAAAAGATTGTTTGATACTTTTAGAGATTCTAGAATAAATCTTTCTCGTTTGAGTAATACAAAATTACAATATCCAATTGCTACAGTATATGTTTGAGATTATTTGTATATATTTATTTATTACAAAAATTTCACAGATAGAGAACTTGATATAATTGATGATTATTATATTTGATCTAATTTTGCACTAAAATCTGAATGAAAACGAATTACTACAAGATTAAAAATAAATAAATCTACAAAAGTTGATTATCGACCATATCAGTACAATAAGTATTTCAAGCCAATGAGTAATTTGATCGATAAACAGCCTGTTGTAGAGGTGCAAATGTGACAGAATCCTTTAGATGTTTACAATCTATGAGATGATTTTGGTGACTATTTTATACAATATTCAGTAGTTCAGTGATGAATGATGAAATGAGTTCTTGTATCTATGCGTGCATTGTTTAGCTGAACAGATTATAGATCGTCATCTACAACTATAGCATCACAACCAAAAGATTCAAATTATCCAAAAGATGTTGAAATGATGAAAAACTTAAATTCTTTGTATGAAGCAGTAAATGATTATTATAATAATACTTTAGCGTTGCCAAAGTGAATTACTACACTTGTACCTAACTATATCAGTCTTGAGTCATTTAATTATTACAACCACAAATTAAAATATCAAATAACTTCTTCATTTTGTTTCAAGGCTTGAATGCTGCCAATGTCTAGTGATTTCAAAAGAGAGTATTCCACTCAAGTTTGATCTGATTGATATATTTATGTGAATTATTGTATTAAGTAATGTTTAGATTACTTGACTTGATTTTCGTGAATATCACAATTTTTTTCATTAGAATTTACCAATTTATTCTTTCACCTGATAAATGATTGCCTTCAATTTGGCTCAAATGAAAAGTTTGTTTACATACACCACATTGTAGTGAATATTGAATTCAAGTGTTGAAAAGGTACTGATTTTTATTATGAACATTTAAAATGATTGAAAGAGTTTCCCAATGCCATCCTTGGAATGATAAATCATATGACCCTCCTTATTACAAAGTAATATTTATGAGTGGTTCTCCTATTTGAGTGCCTTTTTTACAAGAGCTTCACGAAGATAAAAGATTTGAGGTTGTATGAGTTGTTACTAGTTGTGACAAGCCAAAAGATAGATGAATGCAAATTTGTGAATCACCCATCAAGACTTGTGCTTTGCAACTCTGAATTACTAATATTCAAACTCCCAATATTATCAATCCAAATAAGTCCAAAGAATGAATAGATTTTTTAACTTGGGTAAAGGACTTAGATCCAGATTTTTTAGTAGTAATCTCATATTGAAAATTGCTTCCTGAGGAGTTATTGTCTATTCCCAAAATTTGACCAATTAATGTTCATTGATCAATATTACCAAAATACCGTTGAGCATCACCAATACAATCAGTTTTATTGAATAACGAAAAACAAACTTGAATAACTACTATGTTAATATCCAAATGAATGGATGAAGGAGATATAATCAAATCTCAAGTATATAATATACCTTATAATTGGACAAGTATAGATATTGTTAATCAAATTATGACTACCTGACCAAGATTTTTCAATCAGTCAATTTTTGAATTTGCAAAATGATTTATTACTAATTCGCCCCAAGATAACGAATTAGCAAATTACTGCAAAAAGATTCAAAAGCAAGATTGACAAATCAATATTTTTGAAGAAGATATAAAATTATTATATTCAAAATATAGAGCGTATAAAATGTGGCCAAAGATTTGGTTTGAGTGAAATGATTATTTTTGAACTTGTAAATGAAAAACTATAATAATAGAACAACTAGAAATTCATGAGGATAAATTTGAAGTTATGAGTTGACCATTAATATCTACCAATTGAGAACTAAATAGTGCTGTAAAAACTTTGTCTTTGAAGCCTCAATGAAAGAAAGCTCTTTTGTGGGATGTTTTCAAAAATTGATATTTAAATTGCTAGTGAAACTATTGATAATAAAAATCAAATCTTTATAAATAATTATTTATAATTTAATATATTCAATATGGAAGTTAATGGATTTTATAAGTGTGAATTTTGTGGAAATATTGTGCAGCTTGTTAATGATTGATGAGGAGATCTTTATTGTTGCGGAGAGATAATGTTTTTGATACAGACAAAACTTACAGATGAAGGTAATGAGAAACACGTTCCTTTCGTAATAACACAAGACAATAAATTAACAGTGAAAATAGGGGAAGTTGAGCATCCAATGCTTCCTGCTCATTATATTCAATGGATAGAACTTAGACAATGAGACACAATACAAAGAAAATATTTCAATCATGATGACAAACCTCAAGCAGATTTTGAATATTTTTGATGAGATTATAGTGTATATTCTATGTGTAATATACATTGACTTTGGAAGTTGGAATCTAAATAATTTATAATTCAAATAATAAATGAAAAAAGTAATACTACTTGATGGTTCTTGATTTTTGTATAGATCTTATCATGCCTTACCACCTCTTAACGATGCTGATTGACACAATGTAAATACAATTTATTGATTTTTTAGAATGTTATTGAGGTTGTTCCATGAAAAACCTGACTATTTTGCAATAGTTTGGGATAGTCCTTGAAAAACTATTAGACATGAACAATTCCAAGACTACAAAGCAAACAGACCTAAAATGCCAGATGAGTTTAAGTGGCAAATTAATATGGTTTCTCAATTAGTAGATGAAATCTGAATAGTTAACTTCAGAGTACCTACTTATGAGGCTGATGATATAATATATTCATTAGTTAATAATTTCAACGATTGAGAAACAATGATATTGATAGAATCACTTGATAAGGATTTGAAGCAACTTTTAGATAAGAATATTTACCTTTCCAATAATAGTAAATCAGAGATTGTTAGTAAAGATTTGTTTGTCACAGAATTTTGATTTGAACCAGTATATATGTTAGATTATTTATCTTTGATTGGAGACGCTAGTGATAATATTCCATGAGTAAAGTGAATTTGAAAGGTTACTGCTTTAGATTTGATAAAGAAATACTCAACTATAGAAAATATTTATAATAATATTGATGAAATCAATTGAAAAGTAAAAGAGAATCTTATGATCTCCAAAGATATAGCCTTTAAGAGTAAAGAATTAGTACTATTACATACGGTTCCTTGAATTTGAGATGTAAAGATCTCAGACCTAAAGTTTGATTTTGATTTTAATAAGTTTGAAGAAATTCTTGTAGAGAAGTATAGTTTCAAGTCAATATGAAAATCTTTAATCGAAGTTAAAAAGAAATATCAGTGTTGAGATCAATTATGTTTATTCTAATTTATAGAATTTTTTAGTATAGAATATTTGTTTATTAAATAATCAAACTGTTCCATAATAATAGTAATTAGTCAATTTTTGTAATAACTGTTGTAGTATCAGCTGTTAATTGTAGAAAATATGTATCTCAATGCTTCATCCATTGAGTAAATTTCGTTGAAATCAAAACTTGGTATATATAAATCTCAAATAATTTCTTCATGTAATATTTGAGAAAACTTTTTGTTTACAATATTATTTATTACATTTATAAAATCTCAATTACACTTTTTAACAGCTTTAATAATTTGTTCTTTAAGATAAAATTCGTCTATGTCTAATTTTTTCAACATTTCGTACTTGTTGTAAATTTCTACTATAGGATCAGAATAGTTGTTTACTAATATGGGCTTTGTAAGTCATGGATATTGCATATCTAATAGTTCAACATTTCCAATTAGTTTGTAATTTCAGATATCAAAATGATTATCACTTGAATTTAATGGATTTGAAATTACTCTTAAGTTATTTTCATACTTTGCAAAAAGTATATTTTTTCAGCCAATTTCTATTACTAGACATTTTGGATTTCATAGTAAGTTGGTACTAATTGGAGTTTTCTTTCACCAAATTTTTATTTCAGCAAGAGATTTTATAATTTCATTAATTATTTCTTCTCAAACATTTCCGTTAAAATCTTTTTTTGTCAAAGCATTTATCATTTTAGAATTATCACCTATTCAATTTAGATTCCTTATTATTTTTCACTGAATAATGAACATATTTTCATAAACAAAATCGTTTAGGTTATTTATATTGTTCTCATCAGGACAGGGTATTCAATTCAATCCAACAATATCTTTCATCTCACATATTGATTTGTATAATGTTTCAATATAAAACTTACTTTCCATTGATATTTCTTTATTTGTATAGGTTTTCAATTTAATCTTTATTTTTCATAATGTTACACTTTCAATTTTCTCAATTTCCAATTTTTCACACAATAATTTAATAAACAAGTTCTTTAAATATTTGTTGTTTTCAATTATATTTCAAATAATATTTAGATTTGAAAGTATTATTTCTATTCAACTTTTGTTATCTCATACTATTTTAATATTTTTTTCTAGAATAAAATTTTCAAACGCTTCTTTACTAATTAAATATTTGTTGTTTTCTCAGTAATTTTCAATTAGTAGAAAGTACTCATATTCTCATCAATTTACGAAGCTTAACTCGTATTTGTCGTCTAAACACAAAAAGTATTGGTGATTTATTGATAGTTTATTCAAAAAACTATAAATTAATTCTCAAATTATAAGATATGAATCCTGTTCTCAGTTGTCATTTCATACAAAATTTTCATTTTCTTCTAAATTTGCATTTTGAGGAGATCCTACGAAATAATCAGAGTCTATTTTGTGAGCCCCAAACATGTTGTTTATCTTGTTGTATTTTAGTTTTTTAATTGTTTCTATAGTTCAATTCATTGAAATTTTATTTTTGATGTTTTTTTCTATTGAATCTGGTCATCAATATCAAAAACTATCATCAATTGAAAAAAAATCGAAAATGTTGTTTAGATTAGATAAGTTTTTATTTCCTTTTTCAAATAAGCTTTCGTGTAAATACATTCATAATTGATCAATATTGATTCAACCTCAATTGGATTCAACAGCTAGTTTTATATAATTTAGTAGTCGTTTGAGGTTTTTATTTATATATTTACTTATTTCTTCATCATTTAATGGCGGGAGCTTAGTAGTTACTCAGTCATCGTTATATTCCAAATCGTATATAAATGCTATCATATTTTCCACAATATTTACATTATATACATTTTGAGGATAAGCTGTTATACGTTGAAGTTTTTCTATATGATCGAAAAGTTCAGTTTCTTTAACATTTATAAAAGATAAATGAACTTGTACATACTCGTACCATTTATCAAATATTTCATCTTTTCAATATCATTTCATTATTAAACTTTCAATTTTAGATATGATTTTATTCCAAGCTAAATTTAGATCATGTGTTACTTGTATTCAATATTGTTTTTTAAAACTTTCAAACTGTGTTTCATTTAATCGTAAATTTGAATATTCTTCAAAATAATTAATATAGTAGTATATTTCATTTCATATTTCAAAAGTAATAATTCATCAGTTTCAAGACAAATTAATTATTTGTTGTTTGTTTTTGCTTCAAAGAATAATTCATAATTTATTTAGAAAAATATCTTGATATTCCCTTATTCATCAAATTTGCTCTAAAAATAAACTATTTGAAAGTCAATTATAGATATTTGTTTGACTATCAATGCTAGATTTTAATATAAGTGTCAATTTGTCTATATTATTATTTATATATTCACTAAAATCATTTGGATTTTTTGGAATTGATAAATTTTTCACAAGTTCACCTGTGGTTTTTCATTGAACATTATTATTTCAGTGTGGTTTTTCAGGCTCGATTTCCCCTTTATTTTCAATTTGTTTAGTACTCATTTTTATTTATTATATAATAATCATTTAGATATAACAAATAATTGAAAAAAGTCAAACTTATTGTTAATTTATTCTGCATATTTAATTTTGTGATTATTTACTTGATATTAAAAATGATTTCTCTATATTATATATTTAATAAATAATTTTACTTGCTAATAATTAAATTACAATGTTATCTTTTAAGAATTTTTTTAGTAATATATATTTAATAATAAAGCAGTATCCCATTGAACTTTTGTTCGCATTTAGCTGAACTTTATGTATGTTTATTATTTCTTGAAATTATCAATACTTATCAAATGATTTACTACAAAATGTTTTGATGATAAGTGTATTGGGTTTTTTCATAAACTTATCAGTAACACTTCTTTTCAACAAAGAATGATTCAAAAACACATATAAATATTTACTTTATTTAATTATTCTTTGATTATTAATATTATATTATTATACATTGCCTTCTTCGATTAATGATTTTACTTCTAATGAATTTATTCATTATTTTGTTTTGTTTTGAGCTTCCTTTTTGTCTATATTTTTTGTACCTCAACTTTTAGATAAGAAAATCGAAAATTTTTGGGTTTATTCTGTTTGAGTGCTAAAGGCTATTTTAATATCATCTTTGTATTGATTTATTCTTTTTGTTTGATTGTCAATTGTATTGTTGTCTCTTGACTACTTATTTGGAGTAAAAATAATGTCTGAATATTATTTGCAATTATGGTCTTTAGTTGTTTGAGTTTTTATGAGTATTTTTTTCTTGTGAAATATAACTACAGATGATAGTAAAATTGATATTAGTAAATATGAGAATAAATATGTTTTAATATTGTGAAAATATATATTGTTTTCTTTGATGTTGGTTTACTTAATTATTCTTTATGTATATTGATTAAAAATAGTTATCACATGAAATTGGCCTAATTGAATGGTTGTTCTTTTGATATTTTGGTATACAGTTATATGATTTTCACATTATTTATTAATGCGACTTTTCCAAAAAAATGATTCATCATCTACTGTAATCAAATACCAGTTTAATATATTTTTTTATACTTTGTTGCCCTTGGTTGCTTTGTATTTTTATGCGTTATGGATTAGAATTAGCGATTATTGATATACAGTAAATAGAATGTTTGTTGTTTTTTATTGAATATTTCTTATATTGTGAACATTTTCTTATATACTAAGTAAAAATAAGAATATCAAACATATTTTATATTTATTATTTTCATTATTAATATTAAGCATTCTGTGACCT
>JAZHDC010000164.1:0-2616 GCA_036541305.1 Candidatus Absconditabacteria bacterium | reverse complement strand
TAGATTCAAAATCTCAAGGAAGTTTGTTGTTTTGTACATATTTTAGATTTTCATCATATGCTGAGTAAAATAATATATCTTCCCAAGCTTTGAAATATTCCATAGAATACTTATCTATTTTGTTTAATTGTTTATCTCAGACCTTTTTGTACAAAACACACTCTTTTCATTCAAGTTTTTCTACAAATCATGCATTCTCAAATCACTTTGGGGTGGATAGATATAACCTTGCCGCAGTTAAATTATAAATAGTTTTTCAATTAATATCTGCATAAAAAACTACATTTCATTCTCATATAAAGTCCTTATCTCATTTTTTTCATTTATTGAAAATTCAGTTATCTACTAAATAGATACTATTTCAAATTAATCTTAAATTTGCATTTGGCACTTTTGATAAAAATTCTTTATCTATTATTTTATCATATATTTCTTTATTTATTCAATCTTGTTTATTTTCTATTCCAGTTTCAACATTATTCATTTACTCAAATTAATGATAAATCTTGTTTTTTCATCAAAGATTTCTTATTTATCACGATCAACTGTTTTTCATTTTCTATGTCTTGTCTTAGATCTGTAATTCAATGTTTGTTTCCATCTACTGGAATCGTAATATTTGCTAACTGCTCTCACATATTTCAGATTATATCGTGATTCTTTATTTTGATTATTTTATCTCATGCACTACTTGGCAAATCTTTATCTTTGAATAATCTTTTTACTCAAGGTCCATTGAAGTTCAATCATTGAATAAGTCTATCATTATAAATTACATCAGTAATCTCTGATAATGCTCATCAAAGAGAATGTCCTGTTACTATCAACTTCTCTTGCTCATCCAATAGTCACTGATTTTCATAATAGTCTATACTAGATTTTATTGATTTTACCTGAAAAGGCAAAATTTTGGTTCAGAATATTTCAATAATATTCTTAATTTGTTGTATTTTATATAGCTTAGCATTTAAATTGTTTATTTATTTCTAATTAATTAAATTCTTGTTTTAAACTGATTAATTAAAAATAATCCAAATATAATAATATTTAGAAAAAATTATTGATTATAATATTAAAATACTTATTATTCTATTTAAAGAAGATTTTTTTCTAGTATTTAATAAAAATTTCAAAATGATAAATCCTTTTATTAACAAATTCGATAAATTATTAGAAAAGAGTAATTGGATAGAAGAAAAAGAATATGAGATAATTTATCAATACTTTATAATTGATAAAAAAAGTAATGAAAAATATATAAATGACAAATTACAAGAGTTCTATATTAAAGAGGAAAATAAATTGATTTTTAAATTCTATCAATTATCAGGTTTTGTAAAATATATTTGAGAAAAAAATAATTATGAAAATAAAGAAATTAAAAAATCACTTAAAGATATTCTAATAAATATGATTAAACTAGGAAATCTTGAAAGATACTCTTATGTTTTATCAGTGCTATATTCTATCAATAATAATGAAGTAAAATACTATAAAGATCAATTTGATGAGCTTTATAAGTCAAATATTCTATACCACGATATTAATGTAGTTTTTTTAAATATCTTTATTAAGCTTGATGAGAAAGATTATTTCTTAATAGCATTTCAACAAAATATTATTGATAATGCTTCTGAACTATATTATTTTTCTGTAATTCAATGATTTGATTACTTGATTAACTTAGATAATAAGGATTTTACAAAACTCTTTTTTGAATTACTAAGCTATTTCAACTTGAATGAAAATAAATCCAAACTTGTTTATAATAAGTGATATAGATGACTTATTGACGGCTTTTATAAAAAAGAATTTGAAAATACTATAAAAAAATTGGTAAATAGGATAGAAAAAATCACACTTACCGAAGAAAAAAAAGAAGCTATAAAATACTTTATTATTAATGATATGAATTTTGCATTCGAGAATTATGAAAGTAATATCTTAAAAAATTTTTTTATTATTAATCTATTTGAATTAATCTATAAAAAAGATCCAAATTTTATTATTGAAACATTAAATAAACTAAAATCAAAGAACCTAATTCTTTCGATTGATATATTTATAAATAAATATTTGAAGGAAGATCAAATTGAAGATTTAATAAATATATACAATGAAACAGACAATTTTAATATATTATTTTTTTCATATGATAGATTCAAAGCTGAGAAAAAAAACAATATTGTAATAGCTTTTGAACAATCAAGCATATGAGACAAAATCAAATCTAGAAACAAAAAACTTGCAGATGTTGACAAAAAAAATGAAGAAAAGAAGAAAAAAGAAATTGAAGATAAAAGAAATGAAATATTTAGTATGTTGAATCCTTGAAATAAAGAATATTTTCCTAAGTTATTTCAAGACTATCATAAACTAATAAATGATGATGTAATAAATCAAAAGATTTTTGATAAAGATGAAATAGAAAAAATAAATCAATCTGTAATAAATCAAATTATAACTTATTTGGAAATAATAAAAATAAAAGATTATAATGATAACAAAATTAGAATTATTTTAAGATTTAAAAAAGAAGATAATAATCGTCACTCTTTTAGCTGGGATTTACAATACTTATGGCGGATAATTGATATATGAAGGCACTTAAATATT
>JAZHDC010000163.1:0-2632 GCA_036541305.1 Candidatus Absconditabacteria bacterium | reverse complement strand
TAAAAAGTTAGCTGCATTTATATTTTTTCAAACATGTTTTGACATTTTATCAAAATCTTTGTTACCTAGTTTTGCAACTTCTAGCATAGTTTTCAAGAAATACTCTCTAGCTAATCTATGGTTTCATCATCTTGGTACTAATTGATTGATTCCACGAACTAAGTTTGGAAAACTATAGTTTCAATTTGAAGCTGCTGTTTCCAAATGTTCTTCATTTAATGGGAGACCAAACTTCCACAACATAGCAGCATAAACTGGAGACATAAGTGACATTGGACCTCACTTTATTACTACCATATTAGGATCTCACTTGGAAGTATTATTGATTCATAGAATTTTTCAAGCATGTTCTCTATTATCCATATTTACTCCAGTTGATCTTTCTATATTCCAAACATACAAATACGCTTGTCTTATTCTATAATCTTCTTCTCTTATGGCAGAAGGAATCTTAGGTCATCATGCTAGTGCTTCATTTACATGTGGAGCTCAAAACATAAGACTAATAGCAAGACTAAGTTCTACAACAAACTTTTTGGATAAAATTCAAAAATCTGGTTTCTTTTCCTTGTTTTGTGTTAATTCTTTTTTATTCATAGAAATTTTTTAAGGATAAATATTTTTTGTATACAAAAAAAACAATATAAGTCAATTAAAAATCAATTTAATTAATTATCTCTAGGTCAATATAAAATAGGTTGTTGAGCTGTATGATATTTAAATCTTTCATATAATTTTCAATACAAATTAGTTCTTATTCTATACTTCCAACTTACACTACCCTCTCAATTAAGAACAAAATCTTCAGCAACTGCATAAAATCACAAACTGTAGTAAAAATTCTTCAGATTTAATCATGGATCCTTCAAAGCAGACTCATTTAGATCTTTTCAATTCAAAACATGCATTGGTAAAGGCTTAGTCAATACTATAGGTTCAAATATTTTATTCAATATATTACTCTTGATAGTTGCATTTAATTTTGGGAATTCAGTTAGTATATTATTAGGATTTAGATTTTGTTTTGCTATTCAAGACATTCAAGCATACTCGTTATTTCCAAGATTAGCGATCTCTATAATATTTTTCAAAAAATATTCTCTTGCTCTAAAGTGGTCTCATTTTCAACTAGGAATAAGATTTATTCCACGAATCAAATCTCACATAAATCTATTTCAAAGCTGTACTCATTTGGAAATATGTTCTTCAGTTAATGGAGAACCTAATCTAGAAACTAGAGCAGCATATACTGGAGATATAAGTGATATTGGAGATCATTTTTTTACTATTAAACTTTTGTCAACTTTTTGTGATTTAGTTAATCATAACAATACTTTAGCATATTCAACATTACTCATTCAAAACTTAGATGCATCTTCAACATTGAAAATATATTTGTATGCTGATAATATTCTTGGATCATCTGACTTTACAGCTGATGGCAAATCTATTTTCGCCAATGCTTCTAAAGGATCCATCTGTCAAATCATCAATGAAAAGAGCATTATAGATGTTTTATTCATGAATTCTCTTCTCGGCATACAACTACTAGTTGTAAAAAATTCATTATTTATTCTCATCTTTAGATATTATGAAATAAATTAATATTTATATAATAAAATAATAATAAATTGCAATAATTTTAACGTATTAAAAAATAGATAATATTAAATATCGATTATTATTGATTATTTTTTAAATTCTATAGGTCAATATAGTATTGGTAGATCTCTAGGGTCATATCAGAATCTATCCTGTAACTTGTTATAATAACCTATTTTAAATCTATATATTCGGCCGAAATATTTATTTCAAAAATTTATTATGTAAGCTTCAGCAACATTGTACAAACACATACTAAAATAATAATTTTTTAGTTCTTGTGAAGGATCTTTCATCGATTCTATTCAATAAAAATGTCAAAGATATTTTTCATTAGGAAGATATTTGTTATCAAATTTTGTATCTAATACATTATCGAAAATCCAAGCCTTGTAATTTAAATCTAATGAACAAAACTCTTCAACAATATTATTTTCATCAATTTGTTTTTTTACATAACAAGAAATTTTATTGTAATCGACACTATCTAGTTTTGCTATTTCTAATACATTTTTCAAAAACATATTTCTTGCTTGAATATAATCACAATCATCTACAGAAATTAAATTAATTCATTTAACTAAATTTCACATATGCTTATTTCATAATGTCTCTCACTTAGATATTTCCTCTTGGGTTAATGGATAACCAAGTTTTGCTACAAGTATTGCATAGATGGGGGAAGTTAAAGATAGAGGGGATCATCTTTCAATAATGATATTTTTATCAACTTTTTCAGATTTTTCTAATCACAATAGAATCTTTACATAATCAAGATTAGAAAATCAAAATATAGAAGCATCCTCTAAGTTGCAAAAATATTTATATGCTAATTGAATTCTAAAATCATCGTGCTTAACTGCCGATGGGATATCACTCAAAGCATAAACTTTACCTATAGGGATTTTTAAAGATAATAAACTAATTAATAATATTGAACAATTCTTACAAAACTTTCTTCTTCAGTTAATATAAACTTCATTGTTAAGTTTGTTTTCAAAATTTTTCATTAGAATTAATTAATAATATA
>JAZHDC010000162.1:0-14548 GCA_036541305.1 Candidatus Absconditabacteria bacterium | reverse complement strand
CAAGTTATACTTGTGAAGATATGAAGCTATTGAACTTAGATCCAAGTGAGACTACGCTGATTTGTGAAAGTGAATGAAAACTATTATTAAATGAAGTGAAAACAAATGATGCACAAGTTACAATCAATACTGAGTGATTTTCCAATGTATGAGATACAAGACAGGTTTCTTGTACCAAACCAGCAAATGCAGTTTTCAATACATTGGAGCAACTAACTCAAACATATGATGGAACTAATTGGTTTCCAAGTAATGTTTGAGTTTACAGTGATGCTGCAAGTACAACAGAGTGTAAGTTCAAGTGTGAAGATTGATACTTAAATAATTGAAGTGGTATTTGTGAAGAAGATATTCCACCAGTAATACCTTGAGTGATAACTCATATTAGAAAAAATCGTATTTCCAATTTGCATAGATGAACTTGTATATTAGATGACAATTGAAATTCTGAATGTTGGTGAGTTCAAGAAAACAATATTTCTTTGACTTGATATTGAATTAGCTGATGAGAGGCCTTTGGATGTATTTGGTGAAATCCTTCAAATTATTGAAGATGTTTATGAGATACACGAACCAGTGACTGGAATGCTTTATTTGCATATTATGATCCTGAATTTGATATTGCAAAAATATCATCATGATGGGGTAGTAATTGCTTGATGACAACTGCAGGAAAGTTAATTTGTAAATGACGGAATCAGAACTGACAATTATGAATATGATCAACTGCCTGAGATAATGCTTCAAAAAATCCAGTAATATGATTTTCAACTTGAGCTATAGAAATTTCTGTATGATATAGACATGCGTGTGCTATTAGACAGTGATGATCTTTACGATGTTGGTGATATCCATACTGATCAACTCCTTCTGAAAAATCCGATATTTGAGAATCAGTAAAATCGATTGCTGCATGAAGAGACTTTACTTGTATTCTTACTGAATGATGATGAGTTAAATGTTGGTGAGTAAATGAAAGTTGACAATTATGAAATTGAACTTATTCATCTAATAACACACCACAAGATGTTATATGATTATCTTCGTGAGTGAAGATGATTTCTGCTTGAGATTATCATGCATGTGCTGTATTGAATAATGATACCATTAAATGCTGGTGAATTTGAGAGGCTTTAGGATATTGATCTTATACTAAATCTAATATTCCTGTAGATGTTATTTGAGTTATTTGATGAATCAAAGAAATGCATTCAGGTTCAAAACATACAATTATACTTAATGATCTTTGAGATATTTATTGATGGGGAGCTAATTATGCAAGATATATTCAGCAAAGTATTCCTTGATATACTTTTGAATGAATGTATCTAACTTGACAAAAGGTTATAATACCTTCAAATATTTCATTTAATTGATTAGATTTTTAAAAATCTTTCTATTGTAATCTAATTTGTAACTATTATAATTAATTATCGTATTATTAATATATTATTTATATTCTCACTAGAATAAAATGAAAGTTAATAAAATCTTTAATTTGATTGTAATAAGTTTATTTTCATTTACACAGTTACCTGTTGTCCAAATATTTGCATCAGAATCTATGAAGGATCCTGAATTTTTGGATGCAGTAGATTATATGTATAGTAACTGACTTACAAAGTATTCTGATGTAAATGATTTTCAGCCAGATGTTACTTTGAACAGAGAACAAGCTGCCAAATTCTTTGTAGAGTTTGCAAAAGTATCAAAAGGAATGAAAGTTCCTTCTACAAGTTCTGAACATTGTAAGTTCTCAGATATAAATGAAGCAGATTCTACTTTGAGAGCAAACATTTCTCAAGCATGTGAAATGTGAATATTCAAGTGAACTTGAGGCAAATTTTTACCCAAACAAGCACTTACTAAAGCGCAGGCTCTAGCAGTGTTAGTAAGAATTACTAAGTGATCACAAGATGAAAATGCTTTACCTTGGCGAAAAAACTATTTTCAAATATCTAAGGAAATGTGATATACAAGAGAAACAAATGTAATCAGCTTAGATAGAAAAGTATCAAGGTATGAAGTATGATTGCTTTTGTTTAGAGCCAAAGACGAATGAATTTACAATATACCTACTGTAAATAATATTACAAGTAATTCTGAAATCGTAGACAAAATTGATAAAGGATTAATTTCTCAAAAATCTTTCAATATCAAGTTTGATATTCCTATGAACGTAAAATCAGTAGAAGATAATTTTAGAGTATATCCAGATCAAGACGTTTTATTTAATTGGAGTGATAATTCCAATTTGTCCGTGAGTTTGGTAAGTAAGGATGATGATTATACAGATCCAGATAAGATTGATCAAATAAGAGAGTACGAAGAAATATTAGTAAATATATGAACATGAGCAGTTAGTTCTACTTGAGCTAATCTTGATGAAGTATTTGTGAAAAAGTTCAAAATAGATTGAACTCCAATGCTTACCTTTGTTTCTCCATCTTGAGAAATTGATGATTTGTGACAGTACATTACAGCAAGATTTAGCAAACCAATGATTCCTTTGACTACATTAGACTCACAATGACCTTGCACAATAGAAATCACTCCTAATCTGCCATGAAAATGTGTATGGATTACTACTTCCACATTCCAGTTTAGACCAGACCAAGGTTTCCCAATGTGATGAAACTACCAAATCAAAATACCATCATGAATAGAAACTATTGCAGGGGATAAAACTATCAACTCCAAAGAATTCTCAATTACAACTCCAAAATTCAAAGTAAATTCAATTACTGAAAATATCAATAAAGATGACAAGATTTTAATAAACTTTAATTCCGAAGTAGATTTGAATAAATTTATTGAAAATTTTACAATTAACTGAATTGATAAAGCTCAACTAAATATTGATTATCATACAATAAATGACGAGAAATCAAATAATATAGTATCTTTGATGCCAAAAAATTGAGATTGGTGATATTGAAAATCTTACTCAATCACTATTAATAAGTCTATGAGTTCATCTAGATGAAATGTTTGATTAGATAATGATTTCGTAAGACAAGTATCCATTTCTCCACTACTGCAATCATCTTCAGTATTTATTTATAAAGACACTGAAATCAAAAATATTAATCTATATTCTAATATGGATTTCTCTTCAAATAATAAAATAATTCTTCCCAACAATCCAATGATTTTATTAGATTTTTATGAAGAAGTTAATCTTGATAAATCTCTATTCTCAATTTCTAGTGGAGATTTTGATCTTGAATATGCTATGAAAAATGATTGTAGCTTGTGAGTTTGTAAAATTACACAAGATAAGAAAAGAGTAATTTTAAAAACTAATTGATCTTACGATAAGAGTTTAGAAGTAAAAATATTTAGTTCCAAAATATCTTCAAGTAATGATATTACTTTGAGTTTTTCTACAAAAAATCTAAATCAAGTATTATCTTTTAATTTTGTAGATTATAATACTTCTTGTATAAAATTTAAAAATGAAGTTAGTTACTCATATGATGATAACTTTAGTCAATATTTTGAGTTTTGAGGCTTGGGAAAAGTAAACTATATGAGTAAAGTGTATCCTTGAGATAGATATAGTAAATGTAAATCTACAGATTGAGAATTTATGTATCAGTTATCCACAAGATTCAATCCTTCTACAGATATTCCACTAACTATTAAGAAAGAGTTACTTGATTCGGATAATTATACCTTAGATAAAGACTATAGTTTCAACTTCAAAACAAATGCAGCACTAAATGAAGATAAATATGTTTCATTTATTGACCACAATGAGTTTAATCTAGTACCAACTGATATAAGTCCTTTGTGAATATGAGTAATGAGTATGAATATTGAAAAATTTAAAGCTACTGTTTGTGAGTGAGATTTTGATGTTTCGACTATTTGATTTATGAAAAACTCAGTTTGTAAAACTAGTGAAATACAAGTAAATAATTTGTGATTCAATACAAACTATTCTGTAATAGATTTGAATAAGATTTATTGAGCTGACTTCAACAAAAGCTTATTAAGTTTAGAAATTAGTAAAATTAGTTCAGATATTACTAAATACGATCAACCTGATAAAAAATATTTTATGAGAACTAATAAAAGTCTGGTTTCCAAATTTTCTTATCACGACAAGTTACTTTGGATAAATGATTTTAGAACATGAACAAACTTGTGAGATGAAATAGAATCTATAAATACTTATAAACTTCAAAGTAAATATAGTTTATTGTGAAAGTATATATGAAAAGAAGCAACTTTAGTTTGACCTTTAAGCTTCCAATATAAGACAAAGTGATTGTATGAAATAAATTGAAATCCATCTAACTATACTATTATAAAATTGAAAAACTGAGAACAATTATTTATAGATATGTATTATTATGGATGAGAGTGAGATGATAGTAAATTTTATTTATCTACTGATAGACCTATTTATCAACCTTGAGATACAGTACATATAAAATGAGTTGGTCGTATTTTTACTCCAAATTGATTTGAGTTGAAAACATGAACAGTGCCTTTCACAATAAATTGACCTTCATACAGTTCAATAAAAAATGATAATATGAGTTTAAATGATAATTGAAGTTTTGTTTTTGATTTGAAGTTGGATGATAACTCAAAACTTTGAAATTATTCAATTAGTGCATGAAATTCATATATTAATTTTACTGTTCAAGAGTATGAAAAACCTGATTTTGAAGTAAAATCTACTGTTCCACAGAAAGATTATTTGTACTGAGAAAATAGTAAGGTTGATTTAGTTGCTAATTATTATGTAGGTGCTCCACTTACTAATTGACAATGAAATTATTCAATTTTGTGAACTCCATATTATTTTGATTGATGAAAAACTAGTTGATATCATTGGTGAGAAGAAAGATCTTATTGGGATTGGGGATATTGGTATGAACCTAGCAGTGTAAATGTTGCTAATAATATAAAATTTGAATTGAGTAGCGATTGAAAGACTACATTAAATATTCCATTGAAAAGTATTTGAGATAATGAACCAAAAGATATGATTTATGCTGTATCTGTAAATGTAAAAGATAATAACACAAGTAAAAGTGTTACTTCTAATGCTAGTTTCAATGTCCTTAGATCTAAGTACTTTGTTTGATTGAAGATGAATAAGTACTATTACGATTTTGGAGACGAAGCAACATTAGATTTTGTTACAGTAGATACAGAATGAAATAAAATATGAAACCAAAATATTGATCTAGAAATATTCTCCCTTGAATATAAAAAGAATCCAGATAATTGACAGTTTGAAGATATGTCTACTTCTTTATTATCCAAAACTTTAAAAACATTAGATAATTGAACAGTATCTGAAAAATATAAATTTGAAGATTCTTGAAGATACAAGATTGTAGTGAAAAAATGAAATTACATTACTTCTAGAACTATTTATGTTTCATGATGAAGACTGTTTAGGCCTCAAGATAAACTTCATGACCTTAATATTAGTTTTGATAAAGAAGTATATAATCTAAATGACACTGCAAATATTGCCTTCCAGACTGAGTATTCAAGTTGATTTGCGCTAATATCTTTGGAAAAATATAATGGAATACTTTGATATGATGTAGTAGAAATAAAGAATAATACTACAGTTTATCCGCTAAAATTAAAGAAAGAGTATCTACCTTGATTCAATGTAAGTATATATTCTGTACAAAATATATGATGATCCAAAGCAAGTTTTGATGAATTACAAGAAACTAGACTTGAAATGAGGAGTATTGAACAACAATTATTTTCATGAAATACTTATTATAGTTTCCCAATAAGACCTATGATATACGATACAAAGTGAATCTATTTAATTATGCCAAATTATGATTCTAGCAATTATAACAAAGAGTTGTTGATAAAATTAGCTGATCTAAGAACAAAAGAGAATAAACTATTACAAGAGATATTACCTAGTTATCAATATTGAAATGAACAATTAAAAATGAGTACAGATTCTGTTACTTTGACTACAACAGTTGACACTGATAAAACAGTTTATTTACCGTGAGATAAAGCCCAAATCCAGTTGAGGTTTGTAGATAGCAATTGAAACCCAGTAAACTGAGAAGCAATGATAAGCGTCGTAGATGAAGCTCTTTTAGCTTTGAAAAAAGACAACAAGGAATCATTACTTGACTTTTTTTACTGACAAATTCATCATTCAATATCTACAAAGTTCAATTTGGATAACTTATTGAAAAGAATTGATTTTGAAAGTATTGTTGAGCCTACTGTTGATTGAGATAACGATAGAGCTTACAATAAGAGTGTTTTGTGATGAATTGCTACTAATTCAATGGAAATGAAAGAAGAATCATTAGCAATGGACTTTGCAGATGATGCAGGTATAGCTCCTCAAGCAGCTAATTGATGATGAGGATGAAATGAGTCAATTTTGAGAACGGAATTCAAGGATGTTGCATATTACCAATGAATAGTAGATGTAAAAGATTGAATCGCAACTATCAATATTTCAAGTTTGCCTCACGATCTTACTACTTGGTCAATCAACTGATATGTAATTACAAAAGATACAAAATTATGAACTATAGAATCATCTATGCTAGTACAAAAACCATTATCAATTATTCCAAGTATTCCAAGATTCTTTGTATCTTGAGATAAAACACAAATAACAGCTGTTGTTGTAAATAATACAAATAATCCAATTGAATCAAAAGTAGTTTTAAATGCTTCAAATACAAAGATATTATTGTCTGAGAAAACTATTAATGTACCTGCAAATTCTCAAAAAAGTGTAGAATTTGATATTCAAATTGATCCTATGAGTGATTCTATTGACTGGAATAATTATAGTTCTATTATCAAATTAGAATTGAACTGATCACAATATTCAGATTCGTTGCAAGTATCTAAGAAAATAATTCCTTATTCAACTCCTGAATATACATTTACTAATTGATCGACTACTGATTTAAGCTACGAAGAGAAATTAATATTACCAGATTATATTGATAAGAATCAATGAAAATTAGATGTACAATTAGGTTCTAATGTGCTTACCAATGTGCTAGATTGAATAGATTCTATCGCAAATGTTCCTTATTGGTCTTCTAGTTCCATATTTGACTCTTTGATGAAAATTGCTACTTTGAAATGATTCTACAAGTCAGTAGGAGAGATTGAAAAATTCAACGCCATCAAAGTAAAGGATTACAACGATAAAGAATGGCAATTAGAAGAACTATCTCAATATCTTATTTCACAACTTCCTAATTACCAATGGACAGATTGATGATTTATGTATTGGGATGATTGTGAAACTTCTTATTGGAGAGAAACTTGTTCAAGTTTTGATCTTACCAACCAATATCTAACAATGACCAAGATTCTAAGTAAGAATTGATATAGCTTAGATTCTAAGATGACAAATAATGCATTGAATTACTTCAAAATTGAACTTGGTAAACTAGTAGAGTCTGCAAAGGCTAACTGATATGATTATAATAACATTTCACCTTTTTACACCCTTTCTAAATTCAACGAAACAACTACTATTACCAAATATCTTTTACCTGATTATCCAAATGCTTCAAATTATGAAAAATTGCAATTGATAAGCATATATGACAAAATATCTCCTAATGGTGACAAATCTAGTAAATTATATAATTCTTTGCAAAATGCTATTCTTATAGAGGCTAGGGGAAGTCTGCTACCATGATCTTCTAATTACTGGGGTTATTCTAGTAATGTCACAACCACTGCACTGGCTATGTCCACATTTTTGGAGAAATGAAACGGAGAAAAATTGATTATTGAAAACTTTGCAAGATGGCTAGTAGCTCAAAAGAATGAAGATTGAACTTTTGGAGGTTGGTGAGATTCTGCATTAGTATTGGATGCTTTGACTGATTATGTTAACTTTACTTGAGAGCTAAAAGATGTTAATTTCCAAGCTAAAATGTACTTGAACTCAAAACAAGTACTTACTTGAACTTTTGACTCTAATAACAAATTCTCACAAATAATATGAGCATTTCCATTATCATCACTATTGTTTGGAACTGATAATCCAAATAGTATTTGATTTGAGAAGGAGTGAACTTGAAAACTATACTATGATATAGGATTCAAATATTTCTTACCAGTAGATAAAATACAAGCAAGAGATGAATGAATTATAGTAAATAGAACTTACTATGATTTCAATGAGTACTATGAAGCATATACTTCACAGTGTGATGATAACTGAGTAGTTCCATACGATCAGAACTATTCTAAATCATCTAGAATGATGGTAGATTATGATTATGAAATGTGATATTATCCAAGTAACTCAATTCAACCAACTTGTATAAAAACTAAAACTAAGAATTTAATAGAAAAAACATCTTGAAAACAATGAGATTTGATGGTTTGAGTAATACAAGTTATTGTTCCACACGAAAGAAATAATATAATTGTAGAGAATTTTATTCCATCATGATCTGAGCTAGTAAATACAAGTTTGGATAATGTATCAGACCAAATTCGTAAAATTAGCTGATGAGACTCTGGTAGGTGGTGGTATTCAGGGTTTGACCATGTGGAAAATAAGACTGATAAATTATTGTTATCTGCATCTAGACTATACGCTGGAACTTATACATACACTTATGTTATAAAATTGAATCATTCATGAGAATATCACAATAGACCTGCAGTAGCTTACGAAGAACTAAAACCTGAAATATGGTGAAGATCAAAATGAGAATACTTCAATATAACAAAATAATATTATTTAAATCGTAAATAGAAATAGTGAATAGGGGATAGTGAAATATTGCTTCGCAATAGCGAAATTGCTTCGCAATAGCTTTTAGCAAATTGCAATAGCAATTGGGGATTGTTGTAGATTATTACTACTATGTTCTATGTACCATTGCAATCTGCTAATTGCGAAGCAATTAACCCTAAGTACTAAATAATCTGCTGAATAGTGATTGCGATGGGAGATTGTGGTAGATTATAAATACTATGTACTATTTCCTATCGCTATCAGCTAAATTGCGATAGCAATTGGAGATTGGGGATTGTGTTCTTATAACTACAATTTCCTATTTCCTATTGCAATCTGATAATCTGGTGTGCCCCTACATTAGTATAATTAGAGATAAATGATGATTATTGATATCTCTCGACTTCGCTCGAGATGACAGATTATTTTCATTTCCACCGACTAAAAGGAGTGGAGAAATCTCATATTGCTTCGCAATAGTACTGAGTATTTAGTACTTAGTACTTAGTTCTAGGTTATTAGAATAATTATTATTTCCCTTGAACTTACACTTGAACTCAAACTTAAACTACGTAAGTTCTAGTTCTAGTACCCAGATCAAGTTCGAGGTGCTAATAATTATACTGCCCCTAATCCTAATCGTCATCCTCATCCAAATCCAAAATAGTAATAGCAATAGCGATAGGAGATTGGGGATTGTTGTAGATTATAAATACTATGTACTATTTCCTATCGCTATCAGCTAAATTGCGACAGCAATTGAGGATAGGCGATTTCATAAATACTAATCAACTCTATTTCACATAAATGAAAAACATTTCAAATATTTGACAAAATGAAACTAGTTTTGTATTAATTAATTTAATTTTAATAAATACAATATGAATAAAGAAAACCTAATTAGTCAATAAAATTTTTCAGAAAACAATAGTCCAATCTCAATAAAAAATGATTTATTTGCAAATTTATCACAGGAAGACACCAATGAATCAAAGGAACTTTATGAAATTATAAATAATTTCTCATCTAATTGAGAAGTATTGGGGAAGTATTTATCAAATTTGAGTTGTGAGCAACTTGAAATAATGTTGATAAATCCATATAAGCCGATCATTATTGAAATGATAAAGAAAGAATTAAATAAAACAATATCACTAGACAATCCAAACAAATTTGATCAATTAAGTATTGATATTTCACATATTGATTACTTTTTTATTTTTGAACTTTCCTCAATCAGATCATTGTGAAACCCAAAAATTACTTCTAAAAATATTCTAAGCTGAATGTTTACTATACCAAATGAAATAGAACCAAATAATTACATGTCTTTTCCATTTGAGTTTAATCTAAATGAAAATACAATTAGTGTTTTTGATGCAAACACTAACATATCTATTGTAAAAAGATTTTTGAGAAATAAGTTAAAATAATTATTTACTAAAAATATCTGACTTTTCATATATAATTACTAATGGATAGTTATCAAATCATTGGTTTTTGTTTGTATTAAAATTTTCATTTCAGTTTCTCAGATAGTTTAAATCGTATTTCAATGCTAGATTGTGGTCAGTAGTAGCCTTTCATCATGGAAGAATATAAGTTCAACTAGATCATTTTATAGCTCATCAAATAGTATTACTTGTAATTACTTGTCATTTTATTACAAGTTGATCTTCTCATCCTTTTCATATTAATCATCAATCTCAGTAAATTGATGCATTTATAAATTTTACATTATTGTTGATTATAATATTTCATCAATTATCATTGTAAATATCTTTATCTTTGTCTAAACAAACTATTCACAGATTTTTGTTTATATCTACATCTATAGTTAAATCTCATCAATTGATTATTAGCAAATTAACTCAATTTAGATTTATTTTGGATAATAATTGATTTCATCTATATTGTATTATTCCTTTTTCAAGGGTTC
Source organism: Candidatus Absconditabacteria bacterium (assembly GCA_036541305.1). Taxonomy (GTDB): domain Bacteria; phylum Patescibacteriota; class Gracilibacteria; order Absconditabacterales; family Absconditicoccaceae; genus JAZHDC01. The sequence continues at coordinate 3,863 of JAZHDC010000162.1, read as the reverse complement.
AATCTTTGATTCATCTCAACAGTGTGGATATATTCTTGGATATTGTTGATTTGATTTGGCTTTTGGATATTTCACTTATATTCACTAAAGAGTAATCTGTAAGCATTTGCTTTCAAACAGATTGAGATAATCATATAACTTTCACTCACTTTAAAGTTGCATCATCACTAAATATACTTTCATTATCATTTGGATTCAAGCTAGAAGTCAGTGGATATTTAATCGAATTTCAATTTAGATTATAACTAATTTTAGGATCAGTTTTTAGTATAGTATTTCATATCAAACCAGTTCAAACGTAATTAATATTTCATCTGATTGAGATGTATCAATTTATTGTTCATGAATCAATTTTATCTAAAACAACATAGTCTTTATCTTTTCCTGTAAGTGATTCTTTGTAGTTTGTAATTTGTGGACTCAATCATAATCAATTCTCATCAATTAGCTTCAGTCAAATTAGTTGACTATTTCAAATCTTTATTGTTGAGTTCTTTCATTCAGAACTTAGTCAGCTTAACTCTCATTTAAATAATTTTAAGAAACTATATACTTTATTATTAAAGAATACTTTGTCTCATCCCAAATTGAAAGAAATTTTATTGATTGAAGCTGGAACAATTGAAGTGATTTTGAAATTTATAGTTTTTCAATTGTTTAGACTTTCTGTTTTTATGTTCAATCGCTTATTCAATCAACAATTAATATTGTCAACTGAATTTAGACAATGATTTCACAAATTCAAACTTGTAATAGTATTTTTTCCATTCCATATAATTCATTTATTTCATTTGATACTATTATTTCATTCTTTTACAATATATGATATTGTACACAAATCAGAATTGTTTGCTTTTTTATCAGTACAATTTCAATTAAAATCTTCTTGTATTTTGAGTGTTACAATATTGTTTATAGGTTTAGTAAAGTCTGGTTGTTTTGTCAAAGAGTATCAATATACAGGTCTCAAATTCTCTATTGTTTGTACGCAATTGATTTCATTGTTTGACCAAGTTCATTGAACTTTACAATCAGAATAATCATACTCCCAAGAAAGTATATTAGTATAGCAAGTTCTATTTGCAACTTTATTCTTTCAGTTTACTGACAGATCTATTTCTACTCAACTTCAAGCCAAAGAACTATTTTTATCAGTACACTGTGCATTTGCTCATACAAAACCAATAAATTTGCTTACATTAATTTCGCATTTTGGCTGCTGGCATAAGCACCTTACCCAATTTCCACTTTGAGTACAAGTAGATCAAGTAGCATCTATGCTTAATCAAAAGGAAAAACTTATTCAAGATAGAATTACTAATAATCATAAAAGCTTTTTCATTATAAAGTTAGTATTAAATAAAATTACTCCCAGAATACCATCATATTTCCATTTACAATTATCTCTCAATAATCTTTTAGATGTTCTCAAGATATATTATTAGTAGGGAAGTCAAACTTTCAACTATTAGGAATATTATTGTTAGTCGGGTAGATTCAGATATATTTTCTTATAACTTTAACATCTTTGTTGATATTATTTTTTACAATATCTTCAATGGTTCTATCTGAAAGTAAGTTTAAATAATAATATTTATTGGTTTTGTCTTCTAGTCATTTGATTATAACATCAATTGAATTTTGCTTTTCAAATTCTGATAATCATAACTTTTCATAAAAATTACTATTATTTAGATAATCTATAATTTTATCTTTTGAATCAAATAAAATTCAATTTCTATTGAAAGTGATTTCAGGAGTTTCAAGTTCATAATATAAATAGTCTAATTTCTTATTATCAATCAAGAATTTATCTTCTTTGATATCAAATTTTCGTCAGTTATATACATTGAAATTAGGCGCTAAATTGAAATAATTATTTTTTTCTGATTTCAATTCTATATTTACTCATTTCATATCCTTTATTCATTGAGAGTAAATATATGGAGTATTATTTCACCGATTGATGTATGCATAATCTCAGTTCAGCAACTTTTGACTTCAACTCTCTTTGTATGATTCATTCTTAAATCATTCAAATGTTACAGAATACTCATCACTTGAAATATTTGCTGCATCATATTCACTTCAATAAATAGCAGTTAATTTGTCAATATATTTGTCTTTAAGTTTGAATTGACAATAAAATGATGTGTAATGTGGTGAACATCAAAGAGTTGTTAAACATCATGGAGAAATGGACCAATATCATTTATCATTACATGCTTTGGATATATTTGCCCGATAACTTTTTCGACTTAAACTTACTTTGCTTCAATTTACATTCCAAATGGATCCAGAGCCACCACAATTGTACCATAAAGGTATGCTTTTGACTCAAATCATATATAAATAAATATCTGTACAAACTTGTTCGTTAGCTTCAAATCAACTTCCACATCACCGAGAACAATTACTAAAAGCCTGCATAGCATTAAATCAATAAGTTTGACTACTAGCAAAAGCAATTCATCCAATAATCAATCACATAACTTTTATTTTTTGCATTTTTTTATTGTTATGATAATAAACATTCAAAGCAATAATATTATAATTCAGATATAATATTTTATCTTATTTATTGAGTTTAATTCAAAAAATCCTACATTTTCTTCCTTAAGCATAGTTTTGCTAGCTTGCGTCGTCAAAACTGCGCCGTCTTTGCTTATATTTTGTTGTATGATATTTTCAATTTTATTCATATTTTCTTCAAAATTATCATAATCTTCAATAATAATACTATTATTTCAATCTAATTTTTTCTTTGTATATTTGTTGTAATCTCTATAATCTAATACTATTTCCAAATATTTACTTAACTCTAATTTTTCTTCTTCGGTAGTTTCTTTTGCATTGTATTTTATCAAGGATTTCTTGAACAAATCAAAGTCAAGAAGTCATCTCATTGCAATATGTTTTGCAAACTCTGGAAATTTATCCTGTGTAGCTTGAAAGTATGTAAAATTCTCAAATATGTCTTTAGGTTTTTTATCAGAATTTTTTTGGTCAGGAAATATTAGATTTCAATTTTGATCATAAGCTCAAATTTTTGCATTGCTAATATCAGATTCTCATTCTAATGGAGTAGGTCAGTAAATTTCTTTGTATTCATTGATTTTTATAGATTCTATTGAATCAGTTATTTCATACCTATTGAAATAAGAATTTACAGTACTTTTTGGCCAAATAAATAATCTTTCAATTGTTCACATTATATCTTCATTGAAATCAAATACATCATTGGTAAAATACCAGCTTTTATAATTATCTCTTTCTATAAGGTAAGAAAATGGTTGTCAATCATATAGGTAATTTTCTCATTTGAAACTAATCAATTCAATTGCTCTAATTTTCATAAACGCACAACCTAGAAATATAGTTTCATCCTTATCATTCTTTACAAATAATTCTGTTATAATGTTTTCTTTTGCAGCTTTATCCCACTTATCAGAATTTGTATAAGTAGGAAAGTTGGAAAATGGTGGATGTTTGTATGCAGTTTGCTCTCAAAATGAATAAACTCTATGCAAAAACCTTGGTTCCCTAAGTTCAAGACCAAAAGAACTCATATCTTTGTAATATTTGGAAAACTCTTTATCTAGTTGTTTATAAGAAATATCTTTAATAGTTTCAGATTCTTCTTTAAATAATTCTGTCTCCTTCAAATTCTGTTTTAAAATTTCAAAACATTCTTCTCTTCAATTGATAGAGTTTAAATCTTGTGCTCAAAATGTTAAAGACATAAGAGTACAAGAGACTGAAAACAATATAAACAACTTAATTATTTTTTTCATATTTATTTTAACTAATTAAAATAATTAGTAAAATAATAACACTAAAAATTTTGATTTCAAGAGTAAAGT
>JAZHDC010000161.1:0-2704 GCA_036541305.1 Candidatus Absconditabacteria bacterium | reverse complement strand
GCTAAAGCTAAAGACCTAGGAATAGGGGTAGCGGTCATTTGAAGCAAGTGTGGAGAATGGAATCTTTTGAAAAAAGACCTTTGCATTACTCAAAACTTATGTTGTTCATCTATAATTGCAAATTGTAAATCATGGAAGTCAATATCATCTTGTATCAAAGCGTGAGTTCACACTATCATTTGAATATTTCAGCTAACCAAATCTTGTTTGATTTTTTCTTTTTGTTTAGCAGGAGTTGACCCTGTTATCAATTCTATTCTAATTCATAATGGTAACAAATATTTTCATATGCTAAGTAAATGTTGATTAGCTAAAACCTCTGTAGGAGCCAATAACGCAACTTGTCATCAAAATCTCTTTACTATATAAAAAGCAGCCGCAACTGCTACTACAGTTTTACCGCTACCTACATCTCATTGCATCAATCTCATCATCGGTTTAGTTTCATGAAAGTCATCTACTATTTGTTTCAATGATACTTTTTGAGCATTAGTTAACTCAAAAGGTAATGTTTCCAAAAATTGTTTTATCAAATCCCAATTAGTAGAAAGCTTTTTTTCTACAAAATTTCAATTCTGATACTCATATTTGCTAATCAAAGAAACTAACTGTATTCTTAACAACTTTTGGAAATACAATCTGTATTTTGCTTTATCTAGATCTTTCAATGAATTAGGATAATGAAGATTTTTTATCATACTAGTATAATCCATCAAATCAAACTCTTGCAAAAAATCTTGAGGAAATATTTCATGAAAAAGGCTTGGTATCATATCTAATTGTTCCCATATCTTTTTGGAAAACCAATTGTGGTTAATTCACTGTAACTGAGTATAAATTGGATAAATTCTTCAAGTTTTGTACAGTTCTTGTGATCCTTCTTCATCTTCAGAAGCTGCTACCATTTCTGGATACCAAAAAACTATCTTATTTCAGTCAAGCTTGGGTTTTCACATAATCACATACCGCTGATCTACATTAGTATTGGAATATACAAACTGTGAATTCATAAAAGTTATATGTCATACTGCTCCATTTGCATCATGAAATTTAAATTGAATTATTTTCTTTCCAGTACGAGTGAAAACCATATTTTTATCGCTAATTTTTCATTTTGTAGTTTGTTGACTCCCATCAAACTTGATTTCGTTTAGTGTCTTTAGATTTGTCCTGTCTTCATATCATCTAGGAAAAAACATAAAAAAATCTTGTAAAGTGTTTATACCACTTGATGACAAAATACTCATGTAAGAAATCGTAGTTTTTAGCTGGTCTTTTAGATTCATATGAAAAATTATAGTAAATTATAATTACTTTTATTGATTATAATAATTTTTTCAACTACAAAGATAAGAAAAAATTAAGACAAATTTTAGGAAAAATATTATATAGAAAGAATAATTTCTTTATAGATATCATAATCTACATTTTTATTTTGTCATTTCTGTTTAAGAATAATTATATATTTATTCTCATTATCTTGGATATTTGATATAAAATATACTTTGTTAAATACAAAATTTTTAACTTTATTATATGGAGGTACATAAATTCAATCTAAACATTTATTTAATATTTCAATTTTAAATGTATCATCTTTTGAATCAGCTTTTAATAATTGTTGTAAACTAATAAATCATTCATAATCAATTATTCTATATAAAACTACCACCACAAAACATTCAAAATAATAAAAATTATCAAAAACTTTTTCTTCTAAAGAATATGATTTCAAAATAATATTAATATCATTTAATCGTCTTTTGATAGTTCTGAGATTGTGTTTTATGAATATTTCATCAATTATCAATTTTGCATCATCAAAAATAACTAAATTTATAAAATTTATTAGTTGTAAATTTTTAAGGTTATCTTTTTCTACAAAAGAAATTTTATTATTCGTTTCTATCATTGAAAGGAATAATTCTTTTATTTTTATTTGTGAATCTGTTAAGTTTTTAATTTCATCTTCAATAAAAGGTTTAATTGAATCAAATAACTTTAAATCATGGTTAGCAATTTCTTTTAAAAATGATTTAATGTAATCTAATTTATCTGCTGATTTTAGTTTATTAATTATTGCTTTAGCATTTGTGGTGCTATTATATTCAAATTTTTGAACAAGGGATTTACGAATTTCATTATAAATATTACTAAATGAAAATAAAGTATTTCAATATGTTTTCAAATAATTAGTAAAATTATCTTTTTTATATAAGTTATAATTCATAACTGAGGTTTCTAGATTATTAATCCATGAAATAGTCCCGCTTACATATTGATCTATATTTCAAGCCTTTAACTTCACTTTAAATTCATTTAAACTTTCTAATAAAATAGATAAATCTGTATCTATATTCTCATCTTTTTTAATTTTTTTATCTATTATAAGCAATCTTTGAGTAATTGAATTTAGACATATATCAATTTTAGCTTTTATAATTCAAATTATCGAATCCACATCAACTCTTTTAGCAAAATCAATTATTTCTCACGAATTTCTTGAATACTTTAATAAATACTCTTTTATATTAGAATCTTTTGTTGAATATAAATCAATAATCAATGAACTAAACTTCTCAGTGAAATATTTCTTAAGTTTGTTGGGATCAATAGAGGAAATAAATATTTCAAAATTTATAATTTTCTCTAAATACTGTTTATCGAATCATTTGGATTCAAGTACTTTGATTACATTTGTTTT
>JAZHDC010000160.1:0-2753 GCA_036541305.1 Candidatus Absconditabacteria bacterium | reverse complement strand
TATCAAACTCATCAGAAAAAGAACTATACAGCAAATATTTGAATTGAGAGTTTCAAAAAGATTTTAACTGAAAAAATCCTCAAAAGGAGTGATTTTTATTGCTTTATTATTTGGCATTTTATTACATTACAAAATTTTTTGTTTGGAGAGATAAGCTAAATGAAGAATTCAAGACAAAAGTAAATGTTGTAGAGTTATTTTGATCAAGTCTTGGTAATCAACTTATTGAAACCACCAACAAACTAATAAAAAAAGAAAACTTTCAAAATGAAGAAGACGAAGAGTTCGCAAGTAACTTATTGTTGAGAATGCTAGCAATTATTGTTACTCAAGCTTCACTAGAAAATAGAACAGAAATATCATATTTGTTGAAACATATTGAATCATTTAGAATCAAAACTCCTAAAACTTCAATTTATAAGTTGATGAGATGAATCAAATACTGGAAAATTATGAAAGATAATTGAGTGCTTGAAGACTGAGTTTGATTGCTTTTGGAAGCGGATTCTATGGAACAGTTACAAGCAATTTCAAGGTTAGCAGTAAACACTATCCCAAAAGACAATATTAGTAAAATATCTGATAAATGAGTATTGAATGCTCTATTTGATAATCCACACACTGTAGATGGAATGATCCCATTTTTAAATTTGTGAATAAAAAAAGCTGAGAATAATATTTCACTTTGAGAAATGATGTTGAAGTGTAGTAGTCAAAAAGAAAGAGATTCAATTATACAAAAATTATTCAAAGATGAAATAATCATTGATTCTACTGATTTAGATGACAAGCAAAATAATTTATTAGTTTGTAATGATTATAAAAAGTTATTTGATGGTTTTATGAAAGCATATAATGTAAATCATTCTACATATAGAATATCTCAGATTATAAGTGTTGTATGAACATTATTAGATTATAATGATTTGGAGGATTGATATATTAATAACACTATTGATGAAAGAATAAAAAACTTTTTAGAGTTTCAAATTTGTACTTGAGTCCAAGAAACATACAATGAAATCTCTCAAATGTGGAAATCTTACTTTACCAATCTAAATAGATCAAAAAGTAATATATGAAAAAAGTATGATACTAATTTTGAAAATAGTATAGATAAGGAACAATTTCAAGATATTATTAAGTTGAGTATTATTAGTTTTATAAAAGATAAATCTATAGATAAAAGGTCTAAAACTTGAGCAATAATAGAAAAGACATCAAAAGAAATACTTGACTGTTTGCAATTTGATGGTAAATAGAAATTTAATTTGACAAAAATAACAAAAAAGATTATTATTAGAATAATTGTATATTTAAAAATCAGCAATGACCTTCGATATAAAGAAAAAGATATTAGATAAAGAAGACATTTTATCAATAGAGCCGAACTTGGACATATTGAAGATTTTGCCAAAATCAATTTCAGAAAAAATTGAAGCATTAGTTTTTTATAAAGATTGAAAAAATCTTTGTATGCTTACTACTAATAATCACTCCAAACAAATTTCACAAATAGTAGAAAGATTAGAGCCAAAATGATATAAAATTGAATTTTATTATACAGATACTGAAGCATTTTCTTTGGCTTTGAATTGGTTTGATCTTCTTGAACAAAAAGAAAGTAAAGAAAGATCAGATTTGACTGAAAGACAAATGGTTACTGGAGATAGAGCTGTAGATATGTTGAAAAAGCTTTATGATAATAGGAAATGATTGCAAGAGTGAGAATTTATAGAAGAGCTAATAAGATTCGCTTTCAAAGCTTGATCTTCAGATTTACATTTCCAATCAGAAGAAATCGGTATGGTAGTTCGTCTAAGAAGAGATTGAGTATTGAAAACAGTATTAGTTTTTGACCACAATGAGTTCCAAAAATATCACATCAAACTTAAGTTTATGTCTTGAGTAAAAATTAATATAGATTATTTACCTCAAGATTGAAGATTTGATTTAGCAATTTTGAAATGATCTGAATCATCCAAAATCGATGTGAGAGTCAGTTTTATGCCATGATTGAGATCTGAAAATATTGTTATGAGATTTTTAGACTCAGAGAAATGATTACTATCTTTCAATGATATTTGAATTGAGTGAGATAATCTTGATGTGTTGAAAAAGAATCTATCTAGTAATTATGGAATTATTTTGATGACATGACCTACTTGATCATGAAAAACTACTACATTGTATAGTATGTTGAACTATTTGAACAATTCAGATAGAAAAATCATTACATTAGAAGATCCAGTAGAGTATGAACTAGCTGGAATCCAACAATCTCAAATAAATTACAAAAAATGATACGACTACGAACAATGATTGAAATCAATACTAAGACAAGATCCTGATATAATTATGATTTGAGAAATTAGAACCCTTGAAACAGCTGAAATTGCTATCAATGCTGCACTTACATGACATTTAGTAATTTCTACATTACATACAAATTCAGCAATTGAAGCTATTTCTAGATTCTTGAATATGTGAGTGAAACCATATTTGTTAGCTTCAGCTTTGAATCTAGTAATTTGACAAAGATTGTTGAGAAGGCTTTGTGATTGCAAACATCATAGAAAACCAAAATTAGCAGAGCAAAAAGAACTTGAAACAGCAGTAAAAAGAATAAATGATGCAAAGCCAAGATTGAAATTACAAATGCCAGATGAAATGTACTATCCAGCAGAGTGTGAAATTTGTGGATGAATGTGATACAAATGAAGAGTTGCAGCAGTGGAAATGTTTGATTTGGA
>JAZHDC010000159.1:0-14938 GCA_036541305.1 Candidatus Absconditabacteria bacterium | reverse complement strand
GAATCCTAAAATGGGAGACAGTTGCATGGTGAGAGATTCCAGCAGATTTTGGTAGAAAATAAATTACAATTGTTTAGTACAGTATTTTCAATAATTTTCTAGTTCAGATAAATCAATATTTTCATAAAGAATAATAATACTATTGATGAAAATTATTTTTTGATTATAACAATAATATTAGTAAACAAAATCAAATACAAAATAACGCTATAATTAGACCAATTAGCAAGTTTATCTAGTACAATAATTTATAATATAATCAACAATTATGAAACATTTAAAACAATCAATTTGATATACATTGGGAATATTGTTTTTTATATGATTTTCTATGGCAAGTAGTGCTGTTTGTACAAAAGAATACGACCCAGTATGTGGTATGGACAACAAAACTTATTCAAATTATTGTGTAGCAACTCAAATGCATTGAGTAACTAGCAAATACAAATGAGAATGTAAAGTTTCTACTTACACAAAAGTAGAATCTGTGTGGTGAGACATTTTGGACAAAAAATTTGCTAAAACACCTAATATGTCTCTTGAAGAAAAATGACAAACATTAATTGATGTTATGAATAAAATAGATAGCAAAATAGTTAACTACAAACAAAGAGATTATCCTTTTCAAGTACTAAAAGCAGTGCATGCAGAAACAAAATTGTATTTACATAAAAATGTTTTTGACAAGTATATTGAAAATAATATTGGTGAAATATCTGGACAAGAATCTACAAAATGAAAAACAGCTAATGGAATCAAAACCAAATGGAATAGCCAAAATATAGTAGAAATCACTTTTGCAGACCAAATCCAAGAAAAAACTCTTGAAATTTATTTAACAGTGAAAGATTGAGAATTTTACTATAGTAGTGATTTGAGCAAAATTGAGTCTGATCCTGCAGACAAATCTCGTCCAAATGTGTTGGCAAATGATATAATGCATGCCTTGAAATATAAAGATTTTGTATTTGTGAATGGGAATGTGATGCCTTGAGAAAAGCTGAAATTTGTGCCTTATGCAAATATGGTGAATGGGTGAAGAAGTATGAACTTGAATGAAATGTATGCAGGAATAAGAAGTTTACAAACAATGAACTGGTGAAAGCAATATTGAAGTTGAGCAGATCTAAACTTGAATTTTGGAATGTATTTTCACAAGTATGTATATGATTTTGAGTATTATAGAGAGTGAAAAATTATTTACAATAATGAATGATTAGATGGGGATATCGAAAACAATATAAAACAAGTATTTCCAAACTCTTATGTGGTAGAATATATAAGAACTCCTTGGGTTTTCCAAGATGAAAAAGAGTGGACAAGCTTGAATTTAGTATTTGAGCAAAAATGAAATAGCTGGTTTTTGGTAGCCTTAGTGCACAATCAAGGAGTTGTAAAATAAAATTTTTTGATAAATAATTTCATTTGATAGCAAAATAATTATGTGATTGAACTCTATAGAGAAATTCAAAGAAAAATTTCCAAACAAACACAGCCTAATTACAGCAATTCACGGTAAAGATATCGCACAAATTTTGGAAAATATAAAAATTTCAATGGAGAATTGAGCAAGTGGATGTTTTGTAGTGCTGCATCATCCTCATATTATGAATCACAAACAATTTTTGAATTTGATGCCAATAATCAAAAAGGATTTTAAGAATTTTTGGATCTGAATAAACACTCTTACTAATCCTTTTGTGACTTTTGATGCAATCAAAGATTATGATATTGACTGAGTACGGGAAGATTGCCCATCTATAAAAGAAATTAATAATCTAGATTTTGGAAATCAAATTGCTAGGATCCAAAATAATAATAATTGGAATTGACTTTATTTTGGCTGAGTTATGTTCAAATGACAGATGAAAATATCTGATGAAAAACTGCCAAATGCTTGTTTAGCATGAATGAATTTCTTAGATGTGATAACTACATCGTGAGTAGGTACTGGAATTAGCGCTGATAGTTCCCAAATTCAAAAGATTAGGAAGATTATCTGAGATCAGTTCCCGTTGGCTTTGGCTAGCTGAGTTACTAGTTCCAATGTGAGAAATTATCTTGAGCTGGATGGTGTGAAATGACCAGATGCTTTCATCGTCGCTACAGGGATAAATTATGAAAATGATTTTTTCAATATAGATCACAAAAAATGCTCGGAGCTGAGCGCGATTTTACAAGATTATTCAAAATAAATTTTTGATTTTCTATTGTTTACTAAAACGGATTGATTTTGACAACTGCTATACAAAATCTGCACTTTTTTATGTTTTTTATTTTGTAGAAATTTAATATATATTTTTCTAATTTTTTTTCACATAATGAACTTAATTTTTGCAAAGAAATCAATAATAACATAATTTATCTAATTCAATTTTTATAAAATATAAATTTTATCAAATGAAAATATATGTTATATTATTATATTAAATAGTTGTAACAATAAAGTAATACTGTAATAAAAGTAAAAACTAAGGGTTGTTTTTGAAACATTTTGGAGTATTATATAATCATCATTTACATTATAACTACTATAAAGATGAGTACAAAAAAGAAATTAGCTCGATTATTGATTGGATTGTGAATTTGTTGAGGTTTTGTGACTGCAGAAAGCGTGATGTGTACCATGGAATACAAACCCGTATGTTGAATGGACTATGTTACCTATGGTAACAGCTGTATAGCAACTAATCAACACAATGTAACTGTAGCCTATAATTGACAATGTAGAACTAGCACGCAAACAAAAGTAAAAAAAGCGTGGACTGATATTTTAGATGGATATTTTATTAGAAAAAACATTAGTTCAATTGAAACAAAATGAGATTTCTTGCATAAAATGCTTATCAAAATTGATAAAATTGCAGTTGATTTGGATAGCAAATCTTTCAATATGGAGGTAATGAAAGCAGTAAGCAATGAAACTCAACTTTACTTGAAAAGAAATGTATATGATATTTATATAATTGACCACATCGATGCTATTACTAATGAACAACCAGTACTTTGATGAAAATGGTTCGTTACAAATATTAAACGGACTAATCCAAACATTGCAAAAGTAACATATGAAGATTGACATATACAAAACTCAATCTCTGTATACATTACGATGAAAGATTGAGAAATATTTTATACAAAATATTTAGATTTGTTGACAGAATTTGACAATGAGTATGCAGGTGTAAATGTACTTGCAAATGATATTGCAAGAGCTATCAAATACAAAGACTTTAAATTTATTGAAAAAGCAATTTACCCTTGAGATAAATTAATATTTTCTCCTTATGTCTATGTAGAAGAAAATAATATTAAAATATTATGAAGTGAACTATACTCTACTATGAATTTAGGTAAAACCATTCATTGGTGAAGTTACGATGGAAGCTGATTGCCAATAATACTTACATTCAAGGATTATTATAATATGTTTGTATATGATTTTGACTATTACAACAATAGCAAAGTAATTTACTGATCTACTGCTCAAAGATGAAACACTACTAATAATATCAAAGAGAAGTTCCCAGATAGTTATGTAGTAGAGTTTTACCACCAACCGAAAGAATGAGAGTATGAAATGAGTCGGAGTAGTTTGAATCTAGTTTTCGTGAAAAAATGAAATACATATTATTTGAAAGCAATTGTACACGATCAATGGACTATCTAATTTTACTAATTTAAATACAAAAAAGCTTACAGTGGAAATAATTTGTAAGCTTTTTTTATTTATATGAAAAATAACAGCAGAAACTAAAATAATTATTGTAAAATAGTAGGTTCATCTTTATCTTCTTGTAAAGGATTTCACTTGGACAAACTAATTAATGCTAACATAATTTGATCTGATTCGATTTTTTTGATCAAAGTTACTTTTGAAGTTTTCCTTTTCAATTTGGTAGTTTTTATTGAACTATTTATATTTGGTAATTTATCTTTCATTATTGTACTAAAGTATTGAATAAATCTTTTCACCTAGATGTTACTACTCTCAAAACACTATTACAATTCATTCATGTATTCTCTCTAATCAAATCTCAGTAAGTGGCATATTCTTGTGTAGCTAACTCCCAAGATGAAGTAACTATTTCTGACTTATTGGAATTAGTGTATCATCATTGCCTCACTTGCTGTAAGTAATATTTTAGATAAAGCAATGCTAAATTTGGTTCAAAATAAAGTTCCTTTCTTTCCAAAAAATGTTTCTTTCATGAAGTAACTCTAATATTTTCTTTTCATCTGAACTGATTAATTTTGTACTCACTGCCAAGGAACAAATGATATTCAGTAGGAAAGACTTTTTCATCTTCATCTGGCTCTATATAATCAGGCATTTTGCTTTTCAATTTGAGATCAATTCCAAAAGTAGCATTTTTACCCACAACAATGTAATCTATTCAACATTTGATATCGTCATACTCTGAAGTTTTAAATATTTTTACATTAGATTGTTTGAATAATTGAGTAAATAAGTCCTCCAATGCATATTCTATTTGTTTGGTAAGGATATAATCTGCATTGAAATTGTTGAACAATCTTTTGGTTTGTTGTACTTGTTGGTAAAGGAACTTCCTTGCTTCTAGGTCTTTTGCTCTGTATGTTCAAATAATCTTTTCTCTAAACCAATTAGATACATTTTCAGCTCATTCTTTGGAACCTAAAATATCATCTACTTTTCACAAACATGCTAAAGTATAAAAACTTTGTAATGAAGGTGGAATAATATCTGTATTCACTTCCATTCATTCTCAATAATTATGATTATTTGGAGATTGATAATTCATTATTTTTGTTTTTGTATATTAAATTCAATATCTAAATTATATACAAAAGGAAAATATTTGCAAAATTTAGTGATTGTTTATGTCCAATTATACTTGTGTAGGTAAGCAGATTAGGAGATTGTAAATAGAAAATAGAAGATAGTAATAATAATCAGTACAATCTCCTATCGCTATTTCTATAGACTATCATGTGATTGGTTTATTATTTTGGCGCCACAACAAATATGTTTGAGCAGTATTTGCAGTGAAATAATTGAAGCAATCTAGTTAGACTACGACCCGGAGCCCACGAAGTGGGAGGGAGTAGCTTTGCTGCTTAACCTTATTGAAAGCAGGTGTGAGCAGATTGGCGAGTCTTTGTTGTGGCTAGACTTTTTTGCCTACTTTTTTGGGCAATGCAAAAAAGTAGGTCCCAGCCGGAAAGGCGAATCGGAAGAAGAATTTAAATATAGTTATGACATAACTCAAGGGAGATCAAAGTGTCTCAATAATGTTTAATAATAGAAAATTATCAACATATAGAGACAAGTTAGATTAACAAATTGTAAAAATTATTTAATATGAGCATTTAAAATAATTTTACTTGTTATAAGGACACAAAAAATAGTTTATAGCGATAGGAAATAGGAGATTATAGTTTACTATTATTCCGATCTATTATTAATATTGGAATAATTGCTGGTTTGAAAATTTATTAGTTCGCTCAGTTATTTGGTCTAATTCTTCGTATTTACCATATACCACACCAAAAAACATACAATTTTGATCATACTGATAGTTTATTCAAATCTTGCAAACATAAGGACAATTATCAAGCAACTTTGTGTTGTTGAAACAAAATGTAATCTTGAACTCTGGCAATCCCCTTTCCAAATCCCAACTCTTATTGAAAAACATAGTTACATTATCTAAAATTCACCCAACTACAAAATCTTTGTGTATTACAAGATTATTTCATATCTTAAGTATATTTGCAAGATTCTGTTTTATTAACTTTCACAAATCATGAGAAGCTAACTGGGACTCCCCTACTAATTCTGATTCATCAAATAGTTCATTTATTGCCTTTTTCATATTACAATATTATTAATAATGAAATAAATTGCAAGAAAATAATATTCAAATAATAGTGAATAATTCTATTTAGTAATAATCTGTGTAAGGAACACAGGCCTGTGTTCCCTACATAATAATCTACTTTGTGAATGTTATTATTTGGTATAACTTGGGGCGTAATAATCTGTGTAAGGAACACGGGCCCGTGTTCCCTACATAATAATCTACTTTGTAAATGTTATACTATTTAAAATTATAATCAATACAAATTATTTATATCTAATTGCCATTTGGATGGATTTTCAACAATATATTGTATTATTCTATTCAACTGAACATCATTTGTTACTATTGCATCATAAAATGATTTTTGCCAAGAAAAAGTAAAATCATTATGTTGTTTTCTGATATTGGATGTAATGGAAGATTTTATTCTTTGAATAGAATTTGACAATGTATTTTTTGTTATAGATAATAAGGAATCATTATGATCAGATCACTGTGAAGATAATTTATTAAGTGAAGAATAATCATTATTATCAATTAATATCAATAAATGCAAGTGGTTTGGCATAATAATGTATTCATTAATAGTAATCTCCTTTCTTATTTGCTGTGTTTTCAATATTTCATTCTCTGCAATTTTTCAGTAATCATTCAAAATCATATTTGAATCAACTACATTTCAAAAATAATTTTCTCTATTTTTGGTGCAAATTGTAATAAAATAATATCAATTATTTGAATAATCAAATCATTGTAATCTTTGAATTTTCCTATTTGGTCAATTATACATTGCAAATATTGTTATGATTATATAATTGAGAAAATAATATTTAAATAAAAAATAAATTCAATATAATATATGACGATTGGGGGCGTAATAATCTGTGTAAGGAACACGGGCCCGTGTTCCCTACATAATAATCTATATTGTAAATGTAATAATTATTATTAAAATAAATCTTATAGGAATAATTGTTTACCAAATATATCAATAATGAAATTCAATATAAGTAAAAACATTGAATTAGAGAAAAAGAAATTTGATAATTTTCTTTTCAATGAAGAAAGCTTGAAAAAACGATTACATGTGAGAAAACAAATAATAAAATCTTATAAGTACTTTCAAGAGAATTTACAAGAATTGGACAATCCACAAAAATCAAAAATATTGATAGATAAGTTTGTAGAAGATAAATTTCATGAGCATGATAGGAAGATTGATGGAATAATTCAAGATTGGGTAGAACTATTTGAGATAAATAAAGAGTCCATAGATAAATGATTTATCCAAACATTAGCATATGATGCAAGTCAAGATGAAGTATCAATTCATCCATCATTTATTCCTTTCCATACATTTGGTAAAAACTCTGTTTCCTTTTCTATTATTATGGAAATATGGAAAAACACCAAAAACAACAATCTAGATATTTTCTTGCATGAATATACACACATAATCTGGAATAGATTATTATTATCACACAAAATAAAAGCAGAGAAACTATCCCCTATTGGTTATGATTACTTGAAAGAGTTCATCCCACCAATAGTAATTAGGCATAAAGTCTGGGATGATATAAGGTAATGAGAATATGGGAAACTTGCTAATCCAAGACAACAACTACTAAATGTATCTGTAAACTGAAAAATAATGAGTTTTGTAGATTATCTAGAATCTATTTACATAGAAAATGAGTATTGAAAATGAATAGATAAGACTATAAACCAATTTATTGACATCATGCTTTCTGTTCAAGATCAAATTGAACAAAAACATAAAATATTCGACCAAATCGGATACGATAACTCCAACCACCCTTTATCATTCAAATTACTTAGTAACGCAGGATTTATGGAAGAGATAGTTTTGGAATGCTAGCATATTTAAGGTAATAAGCAAAATATAATTATAAATAAAAATGAAATGAAAGTTTTAAACTAACAATTATAATTAATGATTTTAAAATAGTATTGAAAACGATAATATAATAATTATCATTTATTAATATTAATATTTTTAAAAAAACATTTTATAAATAAATAATACAATTATGGCATTATATGAAGAGATTCTCAAAGACCCAATTACATGAATTAGAATTGTGATAAAAGCAAATGATTACTATTCATTTATAGAAAAAAGAAATAAAAAGATTAATCAATTCCAAAAAAAAGCAGATTTACATAATTGAAAAGAATATGCAGATCAAAAAGATAAAGAATGCAAGAAAAAAATTGAAGAAAACAATAATATACTCAATTATACACTAAACTATGATGATAAAATTAATCGAGATGAATTAATTATAAAAAATAGTTTCAATGAATATATACCAATAAAACCAGACTTACAATTAATTAAAGAAAATATACAATCAGAATCATCGTTCTTTTATAAAATTTTGTTTTCACGAAAAATATCAGAAAAAGCGAATTTAAAATACCAATTAGAATTAGGAAATTATGAAAATAGTTTAGTATTATATAATAAAAATAAGGAATCATTTGAATTAAATAAAATCAAACACAATGAAAGAATTTCAAATATCAAAAGTAATTATGAGAATAATATTAATAATTGAACAAAAGATTATATTTGATTAGTTTTGGAAAGATCTAAGTATCCAAATGATTTAATGATAAATTTTGATATGTACTATGATATTAATTCAAAACTATTTATTGTCGATATGGATTTACCAAGTTTAAATGATATTTCAAACTTAATTTGATGTAAATATATTACATCAAAATGAATAACTGAAGACATTCAAATGAAACAGAAAGAATTTGAAAATTATTATAATAATATAATATATCAAATTTGTCTTAGAACATTACATGAAATTTTTGAATCTGATTATAAAAAGAATGTTGATATTGTAGTATTTAATGGATGGGTATCTTGAGTTGATAAGAAAACTGGAAACGATATGAGAAATTGTATAATGACAATTCAAACAGTAAGAGAAATTTTCGAGAATATAAATTTATCAAGAATAGACATTATAGAATGTTTTAGAGGATTAAAATGAGTTACAGCATGATCACTAATAAATCTATCTCCAGTTAAGCCAATTATGAAAGTAGATTATAATGATAGAAGAATTATTGAAGCAAGTGAAGTAATTGATGATATAGGAGATATGAATCTTGCTCAAATGGATTGGAAAGAGTTTGAAATATTAATTAGAGATTTATTCAATAAGATGTTTGGTTGAGATTGATGTAAAGTTGATGTGACTCAAGCTTCAAGAGATGCATGAGTAGATGCAATAATTTTTGATGAAGACCCAATAAGATGATGAAAATATGTAGTTCAAGCAAAAAGATATAATAATATTGTACCATTAACTGCAGTTAGAGATTTATATTGAACAATGATGAATGAATGAGCTGTTAAGTGAATATTAGTTACTACATCTTATTTTTGAAAAGATTCACTTGAATTTGTGAAAGATAAACCAATCAAACTAATCAATTGAGAAGAATTATTATATTGGTTCAATGAACATTGATATAAAATGAAAATAGAACTAGCAAACAAAAGAAAAGCTGTATCAAAAAACAGTTTTTAAATTACTTATCATATGAATGATTAAAAAATTGAAAATATTATTTTTATTTAGTTAAATAAATATATAATACTACCCTACTACAATTTACTATCTTATCTAATTGAAAACGAACTAAAAATATTTATAATGAATTATTTTAAAATGGTAAAAAATAAATATGTCATTAGATGAATTGTATTCAAAGCTTTGGAAAGTTGCTAATAAATTGAGAGGTTCAATGGATCCTTGAGAGTACAAAAACATCATTCTATGACTAATATTTTTGAAATATGTTTCTGATAAATTTAATGTAATATATAATAATTTGGAAAAGAAATATTCTGATCCAAAAAGCAGTGATTATGAATCAAATCAAGAAGAAAGAAAAGCATTGCTTGAAGATAGAGATGTTTATATTTCTGAATGAGTATTATTCCTTCCAAAGGAAGCAAGATATGAGTATTTTATAGATAATATGGCTAACCCTCAATTAGCAAAAATCATAGATGATGCCATGGATATTATTGAAAAAAATGAACCAAGATTCAAATGAATATTACCAAAAGTTTATGTAGAGTACAGTAGACAGCTAGATTACAAAAAATTATGAGAAATAGTAAGAATATTCGGAGAAATTTGATTTCATTGAGGAGAAGCTGATAGTATAGATGTTTTGTGAAAAATTTATGAGTATTTTATATGAAAATTTGCTGAAATATGATGATGAGAGTTTTATACTCCATCATGCATTGTACAAATATTAGTAGAAATACTTGAACCATACGAATGAAGAGTATTTGATCCTGCTTGTGGTAGTGGTTGAATGTTTATACAGTCTGCTAAATTTCTTGAAAAACAAAATAAAAGTATAGATAAAATATCAATTTACTGACAAGAAGCAAACTACACTACATGGAAATTAGTGAGGATGAATCTAGAAATTAGATGAATAAATTCACAGAATATCAAATATGGTGATAGTTATTTGGATGACAAACATCAATGACTAAAAGCTGACTTCGTAATTGCCAATCCCCCATTCAATGATAGTGATTGGTGAGCAAATCATCTAGGAGATAATGATGTAAGATTGAAATATTGATTACCACCTGCAAATAGTGCTAATTTTATGTGGATTCAGCATTTTTTGCATCATACAGCAGAGAATGGAAAAGCTGGTTTTGTAATGGCAAATAGAGCAATGTCATCAAATACAAATGCTGAATATGCTATTAGAAAATGAATGATTGAAGATGATAAAATAGATGTAATGATATCGTTGCCTCCAAAATTGTTTATGAATTTCAAATGACCAGTAACACTATGGTTTTTGACAAACAACAAAACAAATCCAAAATATAGAAATAGAAAATGAGAAACATTATTCATAGATGCAAGAAATGAATTTGAGAAAGTAAGTAGTGCATTGAATGAGATCAAACAGCATCAAATAGAAAAAATTGTAAATACAGTAAGAGCCTACAGATGAGAAGAGTGATATGAGCAATATGAAGATATTGCTGGATTTTGTAAAGTGGTAAAAATTGAGGATATAGCAAAAAGTGATTATGTACTAACTCCATGAAGATATGTATGAACAGAAGCTGTGGAAGATGATGGAATTCCATTTGAAGAAAAAATGGCAGGATTTTCTGCAGATTTGAGAGAGATGTTTGCCAGAAATAAAGAATTAGAAGCTAAACTAAAAGAAAATTTTAAAGAGCTTTGATTTGAAATTTAGTAAAGTATATTATAACAATTAAATAGGTAAAATCTAAAAAGTTTAATATATTATTTTATCTACAAATTAGATAACAGAATGCTAAAACAAATTTTAATCTGCAAATGAATTAACTCATTTAAAAATCTTCGAAATAAACTATCTTTAATACGAAGGACAGAAAAGGATTATAAATATTTTATTGAATTGAGAAATACAAACATCTTTTGAATGAGAAATCATATGATAACATTAATTTGATGACTTGCTATTCTTTTATGACTTGTTATCAATAACAAACCTTATAATCATTTAATTAGCAAACAATTAAACGAATTAATATTTGAAATATGAACATTCTGTATATTCTTGGCTATAAGTTCATCTATATTATTTTTATTAATGAATATTGTTGATATTAGACTAATTTGAAAGAAATTGAAGTACATTGAGAAAACTAATAGGGATGTAATCATGAAAGACATACTAAATGATAATTATACAAAGATTGAAGAATATAAGAAAAACTTGAATAGTATAAATCATGACTATGACTTTTTTGAAATATTATTAAAGTTGAATGATTTTGTACTAATCATCAGCTTGTTTGGTATTATAATTTCTTTTATACCTTTATATATAAAGATGAACTATCTTATAATTTATTTAGTATATTTAGGTTTAGCATTACTTTTGTGATTATGTATTTCATTATATAAGAAAAATCAATGAAAATAGAAACAAATTTTAAAGAAACAGAAATTTGAAAAATTCCTGAGGATTGGGATGTTGTAAAATTAAGTGATATTTTGAGTTATATTATAGATAATAGATGAAAGACTCCACCTTTAGTAGATAATTGAAAATTATTATTAGAAGTTTTTCATATTTCTAGAAATTCATTATTTCCAAATTTATCAACAAATAAAAAAGAAAAAAGAGTTGATGAAGAGACTTATAATACATGGTTTAGAAACTGACATCCTAAATATATGGATATATTATTCGCGACAGTATGATCTATTCCAAACTGGTGTTATGCTTGATATAATCCTAATTATTGTATTGCACAAAACTTAATTTCATTAAGAGTTAATTCAGATATTATTTCTCCAATTTATTTAAGATCATATTTTGATAGTTATCTTTTTTTAAATCAATTTAATGCTAATGTTAAACATAATCCTCAACCAAATATCAGAAAAACTGATTTGTTTAATTTAAAAGTTGTTGTTCCAAATAATAAAGAAGAACAAGAAAAAATAGCAGATTTTCTAGGAACAATAGACGATAAGATAGAATTGAATAACGCAATAAACAAAAAACTTGAAGAAACTGCTCAAGCACTTTTCAAATCACGATTTATTGACTATGAACCTTTCAAAGATTGAGAATTCATCGACAGTGAAATAGGAAAAATACCTATGTGATGGAGAGTAGAAATGATATCTAATCTATTTGAAGTAAAAGATTGAACACACGAAAGTCCTAAACAATCATCTGAATGAAAATTTTTAGTAACTTCTAAAAATATTTGAGACAATTTCATTGATTTTACAAATGCTTATTATATTAGTGAATATGACTATAATGATATAAATAAAAGAAGTAAAGTAGATACAAATGATATTTTAATATCAATGATTTGAACAATTTGAAATTTAATCTTAATAAAAAATAAAAACATTAACTTTGCAATTAAAAATATTTGATTATTTAAATCATCTCAGAGACCTGATCTTACTGAATATATCTATATGTATTTAAAATCAATATATTGAAGTTCATACATATTGAATAATTTGTCTTGAAGTACACAACAATATATAACACTAAAATCACTCAGAAGTATTCCAGTAATAATACCTAACGACAATATATTAAAAAAATATGTATTGAATGTAAAATTATTTTTTGAAATTATAAACTCAAATATAATTCAGAATCAAAAACTTACTGAAATAAAGAGTTATTATTTACCAAAATTAATTAGTGGAAAGATTAGACTGGTAGATTAATGTTTATTTACTAAATGATTTTAATGAAAGATTTTGAATTAATTTGAAAGATCTCTGAATTAAAAGGATTATTACTTGAATTAATAAAATATAATCCTGAATTAAAAAAAGATGAAATTAAAGATGAAGATAATACTCATTATATTTCATTATATAATTGCATAGATGAAGAATTAAAAAATAGATGAAAATATATTAGAAATACTTTTAAAGATCTATTTTTGTTCTCAGATTGATATAAGGAATATAAGAAAAGAATTACTTATTTTTATGATGTGGATAATGAAATTACTAAAATTGAAGAATATTTCTGATGAGAAAATTTAAATTGAGATATATTTTTATTATCTTTAAAAAGAACATCATCTGAAATTGAGAAAGAAATAAATTATTTTTATTATGATATAGAGAAAAAGATTTTGTTAAAAGATGATTTAAAATATACTTGAATATTTTGAAAGTGGTTTTGAGACATAGAAAATGCAAAAATATATATAGTTTTTATCATATTATTTATGATAATTATTGTTTCAACCTTTTTATACTATTTTTCTGATGATACTAATAAATCTACTATTATAAGTTGATTATTTTGATTCCTATGATTGTGATTATGATATTTATTTTGAAAAAAATAATCTTTTAAATTATATATAAATATTATGAAATTCTCTCTATATATGTTTAATCCAGAAAAAATTAGTAATTTTAAGTCACTATTAATTAAAGATCATGGATATTCGCTAATAAGAAGTTGAAAAAATTGAATATGAAATTTAAAAAAATATTCTGATTTTAATTATCAAATTTTTCAAAACAATCCGCCTGAAAAACCACCGACTTGGTTAAATTTTATTAATCAAACTATTGATTGAAGTAAATTGATTTTGATGAATAAATCGTCATCACTATTAATATTAATAAAAATTGAAGTTGAAAATATAGATATATTTTTTGCTATATCTTTTGGAAGTTGATTTCATAAAATTAACAAAGAAAATATAGTTTGTGATTTTTGATTAAAAACTGCTTTAAATAGTATTCCCTATGAATCAATATCAGTTGTAGACTGAAAAAAATTATGATCTAATATTAAGGAAACAAGATCTGTTTTTAGTAAATCAACTAATTTCAATTATTTTTGATTAAATGAGTATGAAGAGTTGCTTACATATATAGAATGAAAGACTATTGATACTTCTTTATGAACTAAAATTTCATGAAAAGAATCATTAGGATTTAATATCAAATTAAGTGATTTTAAATTTAAAAATATTTGAAAACAATGTAAAAAATATTACCTTAAATATAAGGAAAAAACTTATAAAGAAAACTTTGATTTTATTGACAATTATAAAATAGAAAATGATAATTCTGTAATTAAAATTCTTAATAAAAAATTAATAGAAAGTATTAAAAATAAAGACTATGGTAAAATATCTATATCTTTTCCCAATATGATTGATACATTAAATATTAATAGTTTTAATTTTAAATTATTAAAATTTTCATTTAATGAATTAAATGAAAATGAAATATTTGATAAAATTGTTAATTATTTAAATTCTAATCAAAAAAAGAATTGATTGATGTATTTATTAAAAAATGAAAAAGTAGTTTGATCTGATTGAGATTTAAACAAAACTGAAATATATAAATTATATGAATTAATAAATTTTGAGGTTGAAGAAAAATGATGTTATTATGTTTTAAGTAGTTGAAAATGGTATATAATTAGTCAGTGATTTATTAAAGACATTGAAAGTATCGTTGATCATTTAGATTATCTTATTCCTG
>JAZHDC010000158.1:0-14951 GCA_036541305.1 Candidatus Absconditabacteria bacterium | reverse complement strand
ATTTCAGAAAAAGAATTCAATCTACAACCTAAAGAAAAAGTAAATTTTAGTTTTAGATTAGATTGTAAAGAACTATTTTCAAAAAAGAATAATATTGAATACAATTTTCGTATATATTTACCTGGAGATCTATCATTGTATAACAGGAAAATTCCATTTAATGTGACAAAAGACAAGTGCTCAGCAATTGAAATAGAAAAACTAACAATTGATCAATATTGATCATATGAATGAAAAACCTTAACAGTTCCTATTTGAATGCCAATCACAATAAAAGCACTTATAAACAATATATGAGGGCTAGATTTGTATAATACTATTTTAGATATTGAATTTGAAGATTCTGAATCAAATAACTATCTAGAAAATAAGAACATTATATCATATAATTGAGCACCTAGTAACAACATCAGAGTAATAGTTGATGAAATTCAAGTAAATAAAAATAAAGAAGTAAGTATAACATTTACGCCAACATTAGCTGGAATATACAAACTAAATGGTAAATTTAAAAGTGAAAACATAATTTGATTAGATTTACAGTTTGACTATGATATAATCGCTTATCAAAACTGAATTGAGTTTACAGATGAGTTAATAACAAGTAAAAATAGTGATAAGTGAGCTGCTGTAATCAACTACAATTTAACTAATGAAAATATTGAATCAGAATACAAATTATATGTCTATTGAACAGATCTTAGTTCATTAGACTTTGATTGGTATATACTAAATGAGAAATCGGTAATTAGAAAATGAGAACAAGTATATTTCAAAAAATTAATATCTAATTATTACTATGAGCAAATCTTGAAAAGTGAAGAAGATTTGAAAATACAAATAATTATTTATGATAATAAAAAAGATGCTTATATAGATATAATTCCAATTTGAGATATAAGTAAGAAAAGAACAATAAAAATTAATTAGAATTTTTTTCTATAATTCAAAGTCATGAAATCTTTTGTTTGTACTCAGGTGGATTTCAATCATAAAGAATTTGTCAAACTCAAGATATTTCAATTGATAATTTCATTCACGCGAAAATATCACAAACTCCACTTCAAGTTATTCAAATCTGTGTTTCTTTGGTTATAAATCTAGATCAATTAAGAACTGCTGATCAATAAATATCTATTTTGTGATTGTTTGCCTTACCGTGATAGTAAAGCGTAGAAGATCAATGAACTATAGAATGAAGATTGTTTACGTCTAACTTCATATTTATCAAAGAACTTCAATATGTAACAATCTTTAGATCTGAAGATTGAATTGTTTTTCAGTCAGATGTTACTTTTCACATTCAATTAATTACAATAGAATTAATATTTAAAGTGTATATATATACATCTAAATCTTTAGATGGTTTTATATTCTTTAATCATTTTTTTCAGATTTCTAATGTTGATCATTTAACTTCAAAAGTAATTTTATCAATAATATTATCATCTCATACAATCTTAGCTCATCATTTATCTTGTATGAAATGTAAATTAACATTAGCATTTAGAACAACTTCATTGAAAACTGGTAAGTTATTAGTCTTTTCAACTATCACTCAACTTCACTTTATAGGCCAAAAAAAGAAATAATATACAAATAAAAATAATAATAGAAAGAAAGATATCATTCAAATAATTATTCTTTTCTTGTATGTGTTGATAAAACTATTAAATTTTTCTTTTAGCAAAGAAGGTTTTTCTTCATCATCACTAAATAAAGTGTCATTTAAATCTTCAGATTCTATACTTTCATCCTGATTATTTTTGGATAAATTCTGACGCTCTAAGTCTAAATCTTCCTCTGTATTGATATTATTCATATGGATATTTAAGAATAAATAATATCTATTATATATTAGATTGATTATAATTCAAGGCTTTATAAAATCAATATTATATTAATTGTAAATATTATATCACAAAAGTTTCTCTCAGTATTCAAATCAGTACCAAACTAAAAGCTCAGCTCATGGCTTTATATCAATTAATGTTTTTACAAAAATTCTTTTTTTATATTGAAAAAATTTAACATTTTCTTCGGATCTGTTTCTAGCACAGTTTATATATCTTGTCCAATTTCAATGTTTCTTATTTGCAGCATCTATTACAAACAAAACTTTACTTCAATCTCTAACAGAAAAGCCATAATCTGTGTGTGATCTTTTTTGATCAAACAGTTTAGGATCAATTATTTTTCAGATATACTCTCATATTACTGCTCATTTAGAAATAAATTGATTAGCAAATGCTCAAAATCCTGACTTTTCAATGTTTGAAGATTTTATAAATACCCGGCTAGGATTATTGATAGATAAATCAAATTTCATTAATATGAAAAAATAATAAATAATGCATATGTTAAATAATTTATTAGAAAATTAAAGAGAAAATTACGAATTATTTGAAATTACTTTCATTTGAGAGATTTCTTTTGTGTAATCTCATATGATTAGATATTTTCATGCTTTTCAATCTAACATTCAGGTTTTATCCAAAAACTGTAGCATAAACTTGGAAACTCTTACACATCAATGTGAGACTCTTGATCAAAGTTTTTTATCTCAGTTTTTATTTGAAGTATGTAATGCCAAACTTAATTTGAAATATCATCATCATGGTTGATTTGCAAATTTGGTTCAAGATTTATTTATAATATGATCTCATAAATAACGAATTCTAGATCACTTAGGTCCAAATCACATTCTTCAAGTTCACTCAGCCTTCCAATCATTCTTTACAAAAATAGATCTATCAATTATCAAATGAGGCGTATTAAAATACTTATTTCATAATTTATAGTCTCAAGTGGTAACTAAATCTTTTCACAATATTTGGAAAGTATTATTTTCTTTAGAATAATATATTATATAGATTAATTGCTTATTTGTATCTACAAACACTAAATATTGAGAATTTAGTAATTCCAAATTGTTGAATAACAATATATTATTAATAAAATTACTAACAGCACTATAATCTTGTGATTGGATTTCATTGTAATAGTTTCAATTAAGCTCTTGCTTAAGCTGATTATTATCAAATAATGTATAAGGAGATTTTTCGCATTCAATTTTTTCTTCATCTAAAGGTGAAGTATTATCTAACAATTTAAAAGAATCTTTTTGTTCAAATAAACTAAATTTATTATCAAAACTTATTGATAAATTTGGAATTAATGAATTTATAAGTAATTGTCTAAATTTGTCTTCTAATTCTAAAATATTAATAGAACTATTAATGTCTTCTTTAGACTCATATTTTCTAGTAAAAGGATTATCTAAACTTGCATGTAAAGATTGTTTTGCTTCATCAACAAAGGCATAAAGTCATATATTTGTTACTAAAAAAGAAGTTAATACTTTTTTTAACATTTTAAAAATTATATATAAATAACAATAAGTAATATTTATATTATAATGTTTGTCAATAAAAAAACTAATTAACTTGGAAAAGAATTATTTGACTTGAAGAAACAGTTGATGATTGAATAAATTGGAATAACATATCATCTAATGAAGTAGGATCATTAATAAGAGTTACATAAAGATTCATAAATTGTAAAAATACCATCTTTTCATCTTCGCTTAGATCTCTAATTTCATTTGAATACTTGGTAATTCAATCTCTAACTGATTTAAGTTGATTGATTCATACAACAATTTTTTTGAGTTTATTTGAATCTATTTGCTTTCACAAAACATCAGCAAAATCATCAATAAAATCTAAACTAACTATTCTTTGCTTTGCTATAGTGACACAAAAGTTATGTAAATCATTTTTATTTGGCCAAAACCTTGAAGTTGCTAATTTTGATCTTAATAAAACAATATCTTGATCGGTTGCTCATGTTCAAATAAAACTTGCAATCTGATCATCTGATAAACTATAAGCATATTTTATTGATAAGTTGTTTGTAGATATTAGAGAAATTCTATTATTTGAAATAAGTCTAGAAAGCATAGTAATAACTCAATCTTGTTCAAATGTTCAGTTTAATTGATTGATCTTTGCAAAGAATCTATCAAACAATGAAATATTTCATCATCACATAACTACTGTTCAAATATTAGGGTCAATAACAATATACTTAATGTTTTTGTCAACTAATCTAGCATAAGATTTGTTTACATCGAAATCTGAAAACATTTCCCACAACCAATTTAGCATTTGGTCTGCAATTATTCATTCTTGGTTAGTAAGGAAATATCTTGCATAAGTTCATGCTAAAAACACTTGTTCTCATTGATTTCTACTATCAGACAACTTGATAAACTTATTATAATGAGGAAATTGCAATGCAAATATATCTTTACTACTATATCATACTTTTACTTCCTGCTTTTGAGACAAATCTTGAGTAACTACTGTTTTTTTTCAAACTCAAGTTTTGTACTGTAAAAACGGTCATTCTCATCATTGAGTAGAAATTCTTACAAAATTAATCAATACTTGTAAAAATAATAGAATAACAAAAAAATAAATTGCTATCTCAAAATATAATCTTAATTTATTATTGTTACTTACATTTATAATCAATACAATAATAAAAGTAATAAAAGATAAAATAGACCATATTATCAATCATATTCAATACCAAAGTATTCATCATCCAATAAGAGTCCAAACTATCCATCATAATACTGAAACTCAGTTTAGAGTTATCAATAATTTATGAGAATTTCAAATTCAATAAATAAATCATACAATAACAAAAAAGTATACAATAAGCCAAATATATCAAATATCTGTATAATAACTACTTTCATTTTGCAAAGACCAATTAAAAGTAATATTAAACACTTTTAGGTAATTATATGGAATATCGATCATCAGCTGATTTACAACTTCTTTTCATATTATAGATGAATCTTCTTTTACAAGGCAACTATTTTTTAATTTATCAACTTTACTACTTCAAACTGCTACAAAACAAACTTTTTGTATTCTAATTGAATTGTCATTTATAAAATCCTTAAGGGAAGTAACAACAGAATAATTATTACCTACTGCATTTTTGATAGAGTCTTGGGAAGAAATATCTTCTTTAGTAAAAACATCGATATAGTCACTCAAATATTTGTATCATTTGGAATCTTTATCAATAGTAGATAATAATTCATTTAATTTATCAATATTTAAACTATCAATATATGTTTGGTTGTTACATAACTTAACAGCGACAGAATTCAATCACAAACATTTTCATGCAAATGGACTAAAGAAAACTCACCAATAAGGATTGTTAAATGACCTTCTTCAATATCAAATATATCTTCAAACGTCTTCTTTGTAGTTATCTCATCATGCTTTTTTCAAATTCTCATATAATGGTCAATCATTTGACAGAGAAGATTTTTCTCAAGTTCAGATTATTGATGGGATATCTTCGGTTGAGCTCAAAAGTAATGTAGGAGCTTTTTTATCATCATCTACATTTATTTTTTTATTAGTATTTACTCACAATAAAACTGATTCTAAGTAAGTTTTTATATTTAATTCAGAATTAGTTAAGTTCTTTGTAAGGATAACTAAAGGTGATTTATATACAAATATTATTAGCAAAAACACAAGACTCCACAATAAAAATTTCTTTAAATTTTGTATTTTACTTTTGAATTTATATAAAATAGAATACAAAAACAAAGTAAATCAAATTGCCAATAAGATTAATCAAAATTCTTGAGAAATATAGACTCAAGTATCCCTAAAATTTATTATTGCTAAAAATCACAAAACACTCATTCATCATCATATTGTTCAAATAGATCAAAACCGTAATCATACAAGGACTAATCAAAAACTCATTACATCTAATAAAGCAGTAGGCTTAGCTAAACTTGCTGATGCAAAAAATATAGATGAAAAAACAATTGAATAAAATACTTTATAATTTAAGCCAAATATTTGTTTTTTATCTGATCATGATTCATCTTCAATGTAATCTGACATTCTAATAAAATGAAATCAACTATATAATGCAAGAATAATTAGACTTAGAATTCATAAATCTGTTTTATTGTCAACGAACACTAAAAACGCTCACATTCAACTTGTTAACCACGCCAACAGCAACAACCATCATATAAAAAATGCTTTATTTGAGTAATCATAAGAATTAGAATCTATAGTTATTCAATTCTTCTTCAAAAAAGCTCATACTAACAAAATAAATTCTTTTATCAGAGCCAATCAAAACAATAAAACGAAAATTCAACTAAGAAAATTCATAGTTACAGCTATTGTATCTGGTGAAACCCACAAGTGATTTTCAAATGGTAATAATAATGAAAAGAAAAAAGAAATATATCAATACCACAAATATGGACTTTCCATAATTCAATTGCTACCCCAAAAAAATCAATTATTTATAGCCCGAATTCTTGGATAGAAAAAATATGCATGATTAGCATCCCAAGCAGTAGGATAAGGAATGTAAGATAATAATGATCAAAAATAAAAGTACATAATAGTCATCGCTATCAATAATATTACAGTATATTTGAAAATATTATTGTTTTTTAGCTTTTTTATATCTAAGTTAATATTATCAAAAACTGAAAAAATTATATTAAGATACTCTTTCAAATCAAATCTTCTCAAATAAATTAAAGCGAGTCATCACAAAAATATACTCCAAGTAACAAAAGGATAGAATAACTTAAAAACAATAAGTATTGTATTGGTAAACAAAAATAATACTAATCAAATTCAAAAAGCTATTATTAAATCTAGTATATTATCAACTTCAGTTTTAAATAAATACTTTCTTACCAAAGTACCTAAGGCTAACAATCATCACAATAGAGAAAAATAGAAAAAATACAATACTATTGTATTCAATGAATAAGATATTACTGCTGATAATCATCATACCAAAGCTCATTTTATTCCAACAAATAAGGATCAAAAAAGTATATGTCAAACTAATAAACTAAGAATAAAGGATTGGATTTTTTTTTCTTTAACTAATGCTAAATATGAAACTGGTATTAAGGCAGAAAAAAAACAGCTCAATACTATAATTATATTTTGCCAATTTGATAGCATTGCTTCATAGTACTTATGCCCTCACATATAAGAAGTAAAAACATTAACTCACACAAAGACTAACAAAAACCAAACTAATATAACGAAAATAAGATTATAGAAGTATTTTGAGCTGTTCATTATTATAAATTTATTGTTAAATTACTTATTCTTATAGAATAATTGTAAATATGCTTTTGTTGCAGGAACAATTACAATTAATGTTAATAGAATATTAACTATAAGCATTGTTCAGAATCATTTAAACAAATTAGTTCAGATAACCAACAACAATAATCAAATGAAAAATGTTGTAAAATTTCAGTCTCTAATTGCTGGCCAACTTCTTTCATATCAATCTAAAATTGCACTTTGATATGATTTTCATAATTTTAATTCTTCCTTCATTCTTTCAAAAATCAAAACATTTGCATCAACTCACATTCAAATACAAAGTATAATAGCAGATATTCAACTTAATGATAAAGAGTATCACATTATTTTTAACAATGCCATTAGAATAAATAAATAAGTAACTAATGACATCATAGCCACTGTTGCTAATTTAACTCAATATAAATATATCATAAATAAGTAAATTAATCACAATCAAACAAATGATGCAATTATTGCTCAATTTAGTGCTGTTTGTCATAGTGATGGTGAGACTTGCTCTTCATGTGCTGGTATCAATTTTGCAGGTAGCGCTCACTCATTAAGGTTATTAGACATTGATTTCGCTTCAGCTGTTGTATAATCTCAATTTATTATTGCTTGTCATCCACAAATCTCATCTTGTATAGTAGGACTAGTAACCAGTTCTCATCAAACAAAAATTGCCATTCTTTTTCAAATATATTTTTTTGTAAGATTACAGAATATTAATTGTCACTCTTCATTGAAATTAATCTGTACTGCAGGTCTTCATACTTGATCTTGAGTTACTCAAGAATACTTGAAAAATGCTCAGTTCAATATTTTTCATGTTTGAGGATCAGTTGCAGCAATCCATTTTGGACTATTAGCAACTAAAACATCTTCAATATTATACAAATAATCAACATCTAAACTAGATTTTAGAGAATCTATTTTATCGGAAGGGATATCTTTTACTGTATACATCTTATATAAATTTGCATCCACCTTCTTTTCTTGCTTTACATTTACTATATAAGTAGTATTTAATTCCTGAAAAGTTAACAAATCATTAGATCAATCATAATTAAAGGTAACAATCTCTTCTTTGATCTGAGATAGACTAATCCATCAATTGTGAACAGAAGTAACTCATGTTAAATTTACAGTTTCACCAGAAGAAATAATATCTTTTACTTGATTAGTAATTCACATAATTTGCTCATCATTTTTCACTTTTTCTTCAGGAGAAATTCATAAAGAACTAGGATTTTGTATAGAATATATCTCTAAATCATAAGCAGCTTCTCACGAATAGATACTACTTTCAAGATAATTAAGACTATTATCAACTATCTCATATTTCTTTTCTGATAATCATTTTGAATCTTCAGAATAATCTAGTGTATATGTTAATCAAAAATCTTTAATTACTTGTTGAAACTTGATTTCTTCTAAAATATCAGTTTGTCTTTGTGACTTTCAGTTATATTTTGTAATTAACCATCAAGATACTGGTTCATAATATTCGTTACTTGTAGACTGCAAATAATATGAAATTTCAGATTCATTCATAAAACTTAACAAATATTGTCAATCATAAACTACATCAGTTAATTTATTCACTACTTGTCATGATTGCATAGAGTCAAATTGCCCTACCATTGATTTATAAAAATCAGGTAATATATAAGATGGAGCTTCTATATAATTGTTGTAATATATTTCATCTGATACTATTTTTCAGTCTGTTAAACTTGATATCATATCTGGTGATGTAGATATAGTTTGTAACAATCACTCCGCTAATGATTTTCTATCAGATTCTGAGGTTTTTGTATTTGCGTCTTGATAAGGAAGTTTGAATTCTAATTCTACTGTTTTTCATATAACTTCTTTTCATTGTTCTATATCCTTCAGTCATCATATTTCTACAATAATATAATCCTCTCAATTAATATTTTGAAGATTAGCAGAATAATCGCTTACTCAAAGTTTTGATATTCTTCAATCAATATTTGCAAGTATTATATCAACTGCTTGATTTTTCATTTTATTGTATTCAAATTCATCTTTGTATGTTTCTTTATACTTAGAAAAATCAACTTTGTATGTTAATCTAACTCAACCAGCAATGTCTAATCATTTTTTGAAAGTTGAGTATCAATTAATGTTGAATAAGTTAACATAACTATTTCAAACTTTAAAAGACAATCATGAATCTGGCTTCTTTACATCAATACTTACAAAAAGTACTATATATAAAGATAAAATAAATGTAATAAAAAAAAACTTTAAGAATTTTATCGATTTCATTTCTGTATGTATATTATAAATAAATATGTAATGACTTTAGAAAAATAATGTTATATCTTCTAAGCAATTATCCTTTGTATTGTCAACACTATTGTTGTTGAATTTTAATTTTGATTTATTATCAGACTCTCTAGCTTCTTTGATTTGGATGATTTCTGATTTTATATGAGGATGTTTTTCTAAAAACTTTCAAAACTTATTTATAGGAATTTCCCATATATCACAATCTGTAGATGCATAAACCATCGCCATTGTAGCGACATTGTTTAGGTAAGACATTTCTCAAAACAACTCTCATTCTTTTAGATGTCACAATGATATGGAATTATTTCAAGTAGATTTGATAATGTCTAACTGTCAATTCTTCAATATATAAATATTCGTAAGATAAGTGTTTTCTTTAAATATAATTGATCACTTCTTGTAAAAATTTAATTTAAAATTTTTAGCTAATTCTAATGTTTCTTCATCAGACATATTTTTGAATAAGTATAATCTTCTTATCATTTTCATCAATATAATCTCAATTTTTTGATTCATTTTAATTATTATATTATAAAGTTATTTTCAAAAAAAAGAACTAATTATTTTTCGAGGTAGATATAAATATGTTTTGATATTTAAATATTGATATGATATATCTTGTGCTAAATCATTAAGTTTTGAGACAAATAAATATAGCTTGATCAAAGTTAGAAAAAGAACAATTACAGATAATGATCAAAATGTAATTAAAATAAATAAACATATTTCAATAAATAGATTATCTAACATAGGAGTAATTTAGAATTTAAATTTATTATTTAAAATATAGATTTTTAACTATTTTTCAAGTCAATTTTCAAATTCTACACTATACTAATGGAGAATATACTAATCTATTTTCATATTTATTTATTAATTCATCATCTAAAGCCAATTCTACTTGAGTTTTATAGCTACTATTTCATCTAAGTACTAGCTTATATCATACAGAATCAAAGTCTTTTAGATTAATATCATATTTGTTACAAGTTCTTCTACAAATATCATCTATAGGATAATATCATCTTCTTACATCATCTATTGCCGCAGTATCACACAATCTACCAACATAAACTAAAGCATATGGATAATAAATATCGATAATTTTATCAGTTTTATAAAGACTTTGAAAGTCTTTTATATAATCTATTCAATATCTATCAATATTGTATTTTTCAAAAAAATCTAAAAAAAAGTGATTGGTCAAGGCACTATTTCATATTCATTCTAATTGTTTGTCAGAAATCTTTTTTCTTATTTCATTAATATCCTCTTTTGATTTGTTCTTCATCATTTCTCATGGGATATGAACTCATTTATCAATTCACAATGTGTCAATTATTGGATTTTTTAAAGTTTTCACCATTAGTCTTCACAGTATTGGAACTAACTTATCATAAGATTGAACAAGTTTTAATGTTCACAAATCATTAACTACAATCTCCACTAATCAAGTTTTTGGATTTATATTAGAAGCATTACAGTTTAGGTAATCTAAATTTTCAATCAATCTTTCGCGAATTATTCAATTTCAATAGAATGATGTTAACAATGTAAACCTCTTCAGTTCATTTGAAACATATTTTTTATCAAACTCTTTCAATAGTTCAATTGCTTTTTGAATTTCTTGAATAGTAGGAAGTAAAAACTCACACTGATCAGATCAAAAATAAATTCACTTAATATTCTTGAAAATTCATCATCAAAATACCTTCCTAATTTGCATAGCAGATACTACTTGCAATTCATATTGTGGTGAAACATTTTCATATATTTCTCACGGTAAATTCTTCATAAACCACTTGGCAACATTCTTATCGTCTGACAACAACAAGTTTTCCAAATTTTGCATAATTTCAATGTTATGTGCGTGTATCCACAGTTGCATTATTTTAGTATCAAATTTAAAATATTATTCAATTATGATTTCATCTGAAATTGCTTTTCAATCAGTATTATTATACAAAATCAAAAAAGTTCAACTCTCTGAATCTATCTTATTTATTGGTCTTCAAGAAGTATTGATAGTT
Organism: Candidatus Absconditabacteria bacterium; assembly: GCA_036541305.1. GTDB lineage: Bacteria > Patescibacteriota > Gracilibacteria > Absconditabacterales > Absconditicoccaceae > JAZHDC01. The sequence continues at coordinate 3,418 of JAZHDC010000158.1, read as the reverse complement.
CATTTAACATTACAATAAAATACTTGAACAGATGGAGAAGAAGACAATGAATCTTTATTCTTATAGTTTGTTACATTGACTTTATAATTACAATTTACATTATCATATCACAAATCTTCACTAGGATCCAAATAAAATCATTGATATGCTACATATTTTGGAAGATGAACTGTAAATCACAAATTAGAATTGAAAGTCAAATACGATCAAGTATCTACAGGTATTTTTTCAGAAGAAATATCTAAATTCTTTGATGGATCATTATTATCAATTAATTCATCAGAATTATAATCATCTGAATCTTCATTATCAATAGGTTTATCAATATCTGTAGACAATGCTGACTCATTGATTTCAGAGTAATCATCTATGTAAATAAATGAAGCTATGGAATCTACTACTGAAGAAGATTTTGGATTAACATTAAATCAGTATTTATTAGAGTTGAAAAAAATATGTCTGTCAGTCTCAGAAAACTTATAAAAATTGACTCAGTTAGTAGTAGTAAAAGAACTCATTCAAAGCTTTGAATAATTATTTATAATTCTTTCACAATCTTGTGTCGCAGATCATGGAATACATTCAAATGGTGTTATTGATAATAATAAGTTATCACCAGTTAAATTGTTGGTAGTATCAGAGATATTGATTATATCTCAAACTTTCTCAACATTATATCAAGTATAATATTCAAAATTAATTGAAAGTCAATAATCTGGAAAAGTGTGATTGTTAGCTATATCTACTTCATTATTTTCATTTTCATCATTTGTTAGTTCAACTTCTTCATCAAGTTTTTGAATTTCTTCAACTAAAACAATGGGAATTGATTCAATAATATCAACGATTTTTCAATTAATAAAAACTCATCAATAATAATCACTTAACATAAAATCATTACTTTTTAATCAAAATAACTTATTTCAATCAACATTCAATATTTGACCATAATTAATATTTCATTGAGAATCTGTAATAATTCAACTATTAGAAAATGAATCTCCAATAAAATATTTCATTGATTCATCAACTCAAGTAAGTATATTTCATGAAATATTGTTATTATTGGTTCAGTTTAGTAAATTATTAAAACTAATTTTAATATAATAAACTCATCATATTATGACTAATATTGCGACAATAAGTGGAATTATAATATTTGGTTGATTAGATTTCTTTTTTTTTGATTTCGTTTGTTGTCAGTTTGGTATTCTTCTACGAATTTTCATATTAATTAATTACTGTATAAATTATTATGTTTATAATTAAATTGATTACAAATTCAATATTATATAATAATTTTACATATCCCGCATTATGTATCTATCATCTACTCAATTATAGATTGATTTAATTTTCAAAATATCTCATTTCATTACTCAAGCTCTTTGAAATTGTTTCAAGAATCATTCTCTAGACATTTTATCCCAAAATCGCAATTCTGCATCATCATTTCACCATGGCAAAATATATGCCCAATAAGCAAAATCTCTATTGAAAACTTCCCAAATTTTAGCAAACTTTCAATCTGATTCAGATAAAAATCAATTTTCTACTAAATAACTCATATCTATAGCTGTTGTATCCTTTATGTAATCCTGTTCTTTTGGATCTTTCATAACTTTTTCAAACAAATTTAATCAAACTCATTTGAATCTTTCAACCTTTTCTCAAACTATTTCTTTGAATCTATCTAATCATAAATTTCAAGCAGCTGAAATTACTAAACTGCTAGATTTTATTTCATCTAATTTTAATTTTCAATATTTTTTTAAATTGTTTTGTATAATCTTAGTAAACTCTTTTTGATACTCTCATAAAATTTCTTCATCATTTATACTATCACTTTTATTGAAAACAAAAATCAAAACTTTTTTCAAAATCAATATTTCTTCTTTTCAACAAACTCAAAAAACACTTAATGTAATATCTTTTCATTCATTTTCTAACTTAAACTTAACTTTAGTTATTTCATTTCAATATTCTACTGATCAAATAAATCTAGTATTTATATATCAAATTATTTCATCCCATAACTGAGAAAACTCTTCCATTCAAGTTTCGTATCTAGAAATATCGAAAATAAACGCAAAAATTTCTGCCTTAAGAATATGTCTCAAAAATTGATTTCACAATCATTTTCAATCACTTGCTCATTTAATTAGTCAAGGCACATCTACTACTGTATATGAACTATCTTTAAATTTTACTATTCCAAGATTAGGAATCAAAGTTGTAAAATGATACTCAGCCACCTTTGCTTTTGCATTTGAAATAGAGTTGATAATCGTAGATTTTCAAACACTAGGAAAACCTATTAAGGCAATATCTCATAATAATTGCACTTCAAGTCAAAGTTCTAATATTTCTCACGGTTCTCAGAATAATGCAAATTCAGGGAATTGTCTTTTAGAAGTTGTAAAATGTTTATTTCACCATCATCCACATCATCATTTTGCTACAATATATTCTTGTCAGTGCTTTTCAAATTGAAACAATACTTTTCCAGTTTTAATATTTTTGATAACAGTTCATACTGGAACCTTAAGTAACATGTTTTCGGCATCAGAACCATTTTTATCTGATGATTTTCAATCCTCTCCTCTTCTAGCTTTATATTCTTTTTTGTATCTATATTTTAGCAAAGTATTTTCATCCTCACTAGAAACAAAAATTATACTTCATCATCTTCATCAATCTCATCAAGCCGGTCATCAATAAGGTAAGTGTTTTTCTCTTCTAGCTGAAACAATTCAATTTCATCAAGCTCAAGAAATTACTTTAATTTTAGCTATATCATAAAACTTCATATTCAATTATTTACTAATATTAAAATGTTTAGGGATTATAAGAATTTAAATACAAAAAACAAGTTGATAATTGAAAATATTATTAAGTGAAAAAATCAAAGAGTTGACTAGACCAGCTTGCTACAAGATCTTTAGATTCGATATCATGATCTCAATTTTTAACAATAAACTGGTTTTGGAAGGAAATATTTAAGGATTGTAATGGAACCACATCATCCATTTCTCAATGAATATGAAGTACTTTATCTTCATATCAATGAAAATATCATGAATAATCTTTATCCCATACAGATAATAGATGCTTATTTGAAATATAATTATATTTTGTAGATCTTTTTGTGAAATAAACAAACTCTTCATATTTATTAAGTAAAAAACAACTATTTTCATTTAATAAAATGTTGAAATTTGACCAATTAACTTCAGTTGTAGGATGATTCTTTTTCATATATTGCTTTGTAAACCAGTACTTATTTAGTTCTTTTTGGTTGAACGCAGGTGAAATTAGTGCAATTTTTTCGAATCTTTCTATCATACTAGAAATAATACAAGCTCAGTAACTATGAGCAACTATATAAATTTTTAGATCAGAAATTAATTTATTTAGT
>JAZHDC010000157.1:0-2821 GCA_036541305.1 Candidatus Absconditabacteria bacterium | reverse complement strand
AGAGACAGAAATCAAAACTTACACTGACTATGAGCATTTGCGGTTCGAACTAGAAAGTATTGAAGATGATAAAATCACTTGATTTTTGAGCAATCAACCTCATTTTTTACCTAAATTGAAAAAGTGAGAGATTTATACTTACAATACTGATAATCTTTCCTGATGGAGTATTTATGTAGATGATTTGTGAAGATTTGATCAAGATAATATATTTATTCTCTGAAAATCCATTGATAATTAAGTTTTTTAAAAATATTTATATATGACCTTCCACTTTTTCCCAAAACAGACTAAGCACAATCTCCTTCACCCCCAAACAATCACAGTTGGGGTTTTTTTTTTGGCAGATTTTCTTTATATAAATGCTTTAGTATTATTTATATTGAGTAATGAAATTATTTGGTAAAAAAAGTAAACTGACAATTGCAAGTACAGCAGTTAAAGAGAGTGGAAACTAGTTTGAAAGAAAATAAAGATATAATAAAAAATGTAAACTCACAAGTTCAAAGTGGAGAATATATAACAACAACTGATAAAAGAGGATGAAAAACTAAATCAAACTCTCCAGACAATCTTGTAGCAGAGAAAGAAGCAAATATAAAATCATTGGAAGTCCAAAAGAAAGATATAGAAACTAAAAAGAATGAGAAAGATAGGCCTCCAAATACTTGAAATGAAAGACCATTTTTATTAGGTTGAATGATTCCACTGTCTCAATTATTTGAAAGTGGCACAGAGCTAGAAGAATATGAAAAAGTTAGAGATACAATTATAACTGAAGCACTGACCAAACAAGGTGCACAAAATTTGCTAAATAATACTAATTTCAATATAATAAAAAAAGAGTTTATAGATAATTATTTGACAAGACAATCAACACAGCTAATTATAGAACAAAATAGGTGGAATATAGATACTGTAAGAAAATGACTTGAACAAGACTTTGATAATATGATATTACAGCTTGGATGAGTAGAAGAAGCGATGAATAAGTTTGAATGAGATGAACTTGAAAGAAAAAAACAAGCAATCAAAGAGATGTTTATACTAGATGAAGATAAAAGATTGTGAGAAGTGATTGTAGGTATGTATGAAGAATATATTAATATTTTTAATAACAATCAAAGACCTCTAATGAATAATCAATAATTTACAAATTAAATTAAACAAATGTTAGAAATTTTAAATGAAGATAGGATTGAAAATATAGAACACAATTTAAAAGTGAAAGAAGAAGAAAAGTTAAGAAAGCAATGATTATTGGAGTGATATTGAGGTGAACTTAAAGTAACTCAAATTAAAGAAAATGTTTTTTCAGTAGAATGAAATAATTGAAATATTACTTATTACATTGATAATAAATGAGAATTTATTTTTAGTTCTTATAGTTTAAGTGAAATAAAAAAATATAATGTCTACTTAAATATTATTTGAGTAAAAGAAATACCTAATGAAATTTGACAATATGAATTCTTTAAATTCAACCATTGATGAGAGAAAAGAAAACTTGATAAGTATAGTATGGAATATTTCAAAGTTTGGGAGACAATTTCATTTTTACAATGAAGAGATCTAATTTTACATACTTTAGAGTTAAATATTAAAAGAACTATAATCAAAATTGATAGTAAGCATATTGAAAGAATGATAAATGAATCAGTAATTAGACTAATAGATTTTGCATTATTTCTTTCTAAATGAAATTTAACTCATGATCAATTCAAGAAGTATCACAAATCAGTAATGAATTTGCTATTGGATCAAATATGAGATGAAAGGTTCTCCCTATTACCAAATAACAAGCAGTATCAACTATCTACCAAAGAATGAGCTTTCCAAATCAGTACTGGGAAAGTAACTAAAGAAGAATTGAATTATCTACTTTCAGCAAAATTACTATCTCCTGAAATACATCAATTAGCAATTGAAAAGATAGATGAACTTGAAAAACTAGAATCTGAAAAATTCAAAGACACTAAGCAAGATTTAGACAAGTTGGAAAATGAAATTAGAGATAATTAAGTTTATTGTTAATTTTTTTTCATATTGAAATTAACTACGAAATCTGTAAACAAAGATATTTACTGTTTATATGAAAATATGAGTGAATGGAAAGAGTTAGATAAAAAGTTGATATATGATAATGGATATATGCAACTATATGAAAATCAACTGCAAGATCCCAATTGAAATGAAATCAAAAGGAATCTTATAACCACCAAAGCTGATTCTGTGGTAATTATTGCTGAAGATAAAGGTAAATTTTATCTAGTAGGGCAGCCAAGATATTGAGCTGATTGCTATTCACTAGAATTTCCCAACGGTTGAGTAAATCATTGAGAGTTTCCACTTGAATGAGCTAAAAGAGAGCTTGAGGAAGAACTTGGGTTGGTAAGTAATGAATGGACAGATCTTGGGTATTTTCATGTGCTAAATAGCTTGATGAGGAGAAAATGCTTTGTATATCTAGCAAGTAATGTTGAATTTACTACTGATAGGCAAAACTTTCCAGATAAATATGAAAAACTTGACTCTCGCTGTGTGTCACAATCTGAACTTCACCATCTTATCACTTCCTCTCAAATTACCGACTCATTCACTCTGTCAGCTTATGCACTACTTTTGGTGAGAGGGGGGATGTAGATTATTATTAAATTTTAAATGGATCGTTACTTCTATTTTTTGCTATGTAATCTACAATATCTTTATTAATTTCAAATATATTACTTTGATACTCAAATATAACTTTTTCACTATTATTTGATATAATCAATACATTTTCATATAATTTTCAACGAGACGATATATCTCATATAAATGG
>JAZHDC010000156.1:0-2835 GCA_036541305.1 Candidatus Absconditabacteria bacterium | reverse complement strand
ATTGATCCTAAAGCAATTGGAGTTGGCCAGTATCAACACGATGTTGATCAAAATCTTTTGCAAAAAAAGCTGGATGAGAAAGTTGAGGACACAGTTAACAATGTTTGAGTAGATGTGAACACAGCTAGTTATGCTTTGCTTCAATATGTAGCTGGTTTGAGTAAAAATCTGGCGAAAAATGTTGTGGATTACAGAAATGAAAACTGAAAATTCGAATCAAAAACTCAGATAAAAAAAGTAAAATGAATGTGACCAAAAGCTTATGAGCAATGTATTGGATTCTTGAGAATAAAATGAGGAAAAGAAATCTTAGATATGACTTGAATTCACCCTGAAAATCACAAAAAAGTATATGAAATTTTAGATGGTGAGTTTGGAATAAACAAAAAATCTTTGAAATTACCAATCACAATAGAAACTAAGAATTCGAATTTAATATCTGAAAAATACGATATTTGATATGAAACATTAATTGATATATTTGCAGATTTAGCTAGGCCTTGATTGGATCCTAGAGAAGATATTCCAGTTCCAAAATTCAAGTCAGAAGTTTTAGATGTAAAAGATCTAGATGTATGAATGGTGTTGGATTGAGTAATTAGAAATGTAACTGATTTCGGTGCATTTGTAGATATTGGATTACACAATGATTGATTGGTGCACAAAAGTGAAATGGCAGATTTTTTTGTTTCTAATCCTACTGAAGTAGTAAGTGTATGAATGCCAGTAAAAGTAAAAGTTTTGACTATAGATGTACAAAGAGAGAAAGTTTGACTAAGCATGAAATGAATAAATACATTGAACAATAATCAAACTAGAAGTTCACAATCAACTCATCAAAAATATGAGGAGAAAGAAAGCAATAATGAAGAATCATCTATTAAATGAAATATTACTTTTTTTTAAATTCAGATTAAATATACTATTAAAAGAAGTCAACTAATAATTGGCTTTTTTTTATCTTAAAATTGATAAATTTAGGGTTTGTATTATAATTAACTATTTATTATTATATTGAAAATATGAGTATATGTCCAAACTGTTTCAAAGAACTACAAGGTGATGAAAAAATGTGTAAATCATGTTGATTTGATATTCCTGTAAATTATTGAGAGCCTGATTCAGAAAATCTAAAAATAGACATTAATGTTTCATTGGATAATATGAATAATTGAGGTTCAAATAGTAAACAAAATAATATAAGTATTGATGAGAATCAAGAGTTACTAAAACCAAAAAAAATCAGTAAGTGATTATGATGACGATTGTTAGTACTTTGATTTTTTCTAGTTGGATATTTGTTCAAAGTTTTATATATTTTGAAACAAGTTCATTTGAAATTGATAATTGATTGAACTTTATTTGATCTTATTACATTAAATTCTGTAAATTTTGTGAAATATTATTTTCATAGTTATTTATTCCAATTAATTTTGAATATTACTTTGGTAATAGTATTGATTATGTGAATATATTATTTCTTAAATAAGGCACGAAATTTTATTTTTACTTTTTATTTGTTTATTTTTATTAACTTTTTTTGAATTTTAGTTGATTCTTTTTTACTAAAATTAGTTTATTGACAGATCCCTAATGTCTTATTAAATTCAATTTATTATTCAATTATTAGCGCATTTTCAATAATATTAGTTTGGTGAAGTTATGTTTATAAATCTAAGAGAGTTAAACATACTTTTGTAAATGATTTTTATATTCCTTCAGCTTGGTCAATTATTTTTTCTATATTACTTATTTGATTAGTTGCTTTTATATTTTATGAAATAGATTATTCTATGATTATTGAATTATTTCAGATAAACTCATTTGAAAAAATCTTTTTCTATAAATAATTTGATTTATTTACAAAAACAATTAAAATATTTAATATTCAATTATAAAAATATATTATGAACTGAATACTTAATATTATAGATATAGAATACAAACAAAATCTAATAAAATTAGAGTACATTTTAAATAGTCGAAATTGAAAAGTATTGTTATTTTTGCATTGATTATGAGCAGATAAGAATAGTTTCAGTAAGATATTTGAAGATAAAAGATTCCAAGATTTTACTATGATATGATTGGATTTTCCTTGACATGGTATGTCAAAATACTATGAAAATATGAATATTGATGATTTGGTAGAAATTACAAAACTATTTGTGGATAAAATACACTTACAAGAAATTACAATTGTTGGTCATAGTATGTGATGATTAGTGTGATTACTATTTTGTAATAAATATCCAAATCTAGTAAATTGATTTGTAAATATTGAAGGTAATTTAGATAAAACTGATTGTCGATTCTCCTGACATATAGCTAGAATGACAATACAAGAGTTTGATAAAGAATTTTGATCAAAACATAGATGAATGCGAGATGTAAGTAAAAGCATGGTAGAGTATTCAAACAATGAAAATGTATATCCTAGTTTTTTACAGTTGAATATTCCTAAAATTTTTATTTATTGAGATAAAAGTACTATTACATATTTGAATAATTTACAAGCAAATTGAATGAAAATGTTCAAAATTTCTGATTCATGACACTTTCCATTTGTTGATAATCCAAAAGAGTTTAATGAACTATTATTCGATTATTTAAATGGTTATATATCCTAAATGGATTGATTATTGGAAAAGAAGTTGAAAGCTAATATTTGGAAGCTTTACTTGCACAATGCTTTGTGGAGTATGATGTTTTTTGTTCCATTAATTGCTATATTTTGGCAGTCTCATTGACTTAATTATATGGAAATATTGTTGTTGCAATCAATATTTTCTATATGAATTCTTTTATTAGAGTTGCCAACTGGATATTTAGCAG
>JAZHDC010000155.1:0-2793 GCA_036541305.1 Candidatus Absconditabacteria bacterium | reverse complement strand
GTAAGTTGCACTATGATACTGCTCAAGTGCGTTACCTGAGAGGGAGGGTTTCCTTCCTCTCTTTTACAATATTCTTATATATACATGAATAATTTTGATTATTATTTAACGAAAGGATTATCAACAGATACTAATGATCAAGGAATAAAATATATTGATATTACAAAAAAAGATATAATACTTAATTTAAATTTTAATGTTCAGAATGTATTTATTGTGAATTATGAAGACGATAAAATATATATACAATCAATTTTCAGCTCAATCATTAATAAATTAGAAAATGAGTTTGTAATTACCGATATTTTGAAATCAATTTATGCAACAGTAAATAAAAATAAATACAATGAACTTCTCCAAGAAATATCGTTTAGGATCAAAATATGAAACAATATTGATAGCAAATACTATCCTATTCCAAAGCTGAAATATCACATAGACAAAGAAGAAAATCAAAACCAAACTCAAGAAGACAGTATACCTTTTGAACTTGAGCAGCAATACCATAATTGTATTATGTATTTTCAACAAACCAATGCTAATGTTGATACTTCTAATTCACAAAACTGTGATCTTATCAAAAATGTATTATTCAATTTGAATCTAAAAACTATTTCCAAATTATTACAATTACTTGATATAAATTGTGATTACAAGAATACCGGTTATTATTTATCAAGTCTGGAATTTAATGGAAATTTCAAAGATAAAATTAAATTGGCAAAACTAATAAACAAAGCTATTGTTAGTTTTGCTATAGAAAATTTCGGTGAATTTATAGTAAATATATCAGATAAAACTAATTTAACAATTGAAGAAATACTATACTTATTGAAAAAAATTCAAGAACACAATTATTATAGAAATCAAACAAAATCTTATAGAAAAAAATCAAAAAATTCAAAGCAAAAAAAACTACTAAGAAAAATAAAACATATAAGAGATAATATTGAATATGGTGAAATCATAGATATAGTATCTAAACATACAGATCTTATTGAAAAAACAAAATCTGATGGAAGCAAAGATTATTGGTGCGCATGCCCTTTTCATCAAGAGACGACTCCATCTTTTCACATTTTTAATGAAAGGCGATTGCATTGCTTTGGATGTCAATGGTCATGAGATATTATTGACTTTGTACAAACAATAAATTGACGAACATTATACCAAACTTTAAATAGTGAATATTTTGCTAAAATTAAAGATTAGATTTTTGAAAGCAATTTTTAGTAAGTATGTTTACTAAAAAGTTAAATTTTTGAATTTTAGTAAGTACATTTACTAAAATCTAAAAATCAAGAATTTTGATAAGTAGAGTTATTAAAAAATAATTTGCTGTATTATTCTAAATAATAGATAATTTCACTTACTCTCATAGGTTGTTTCGCCCCTCAATCTATCCTACAATTTAATTGAAAGTCTTTAATAAAGGAATTAATTACTTTTTTAAATACATGTTTACTGTATAAATTATCTTTAATTATGCTTAAATCAAACTTTTCAAATACTAAATAATTTATTCGATACGAATACATTCGGTTTTTACTACTATCAAAAGTAAATTCAATATTGTCTGTTGGAATATTTTCTCTTTCAATAATATTATTACAAATATTTATAATGTAATCTGAATAACCTTTATTTACAACAGTTTCTAATTCATATTTGTTTAACTCAATAGTATTATGGTAAATTGCATTTATTACTTTTTCCATATCATCAATAAAATTCTTATTTGTAATATAACTCATATCAGAGATTTGCTTGTTACAATTAAATTCAAAGAATTTCTCAGTTATTGGTATAAAAATTTTACTCAAATTAGAAGAAACTCGTGAAAGGTGTAGTTGTTTAATTCTTTTATAGAATCATTCATCAACTCAGTAGGGAATCATATTTCTATCAACTCTCCAGCTAAAAAGTCATATCAAAAATTTGTAATTTTCAAAATCTATCATCATTTTATCTAATAGTTTATCAAAACTTGAAATCATTGAATTTGAGTTTTTATCTATAAATACTGCCAATTTATTAAATGAATTATATATGTGTTTAAATAAAACATCATCCAAAATGGATTTCATATTTGTATTAGATTTTAATTTAAAAACAAATTGCATTAAAACATCATTATAAGTATCAAATTCTTTAATATCATGGATTTTACTAAAAATGTTAATATAATTTTCTAATAATTTATCTGGAGCTAAACTTAAATATTTAATTATTTTGTAGTTTAATTTGTACTCTGATAGATCAATAATTCAATTTGTAATTTTGTCAAAATCATGTTTTTCTTCTTCGATAGTAAAATCATATCATTCAATTTTTTTATTTTTATAATATTTATAAACTCTGAAGTTATAAAATCGTCTATTCGTTCAACTAGTTAAATTAATCAAATAATAATTATTATTGTTTCTTAATATCTTATAATAGTTTTTAAGATAAGGTTTTATTTTAAAAAGATTATCTATTCATTCCTTTTCTTTATAATGACCTGAAACTAAATATTCACTTTCAAATAAACCAGCTATTTCTTCTTTGATATTATAATCATATACTAAATCACTATAAAGATCCGAATGAAGTACTTTGATCTGTGATAATAAAATTAAATCTATCAATTCTATTTCTTTGTATATATCTTTTCAAAATATTTTAATTACAATAAATAATTCATTTATAAATTGATTAATTTCTCTATGTGTATTAAAATTATCTAAAAAATATCATTGATTAATTATAGATTTAAAATAATCATGAAACTCTATTTTCTTGTCATCTATA
>JAZHDC010000154.1:0-2801 GCA_036541305.1 Candidatus Absconditabacteria bacterium | reverse complement strand
TATCCAAAACAATAACTAACACACTTAGAGCTCAAGATATGGTAATTAGAACTTGATGAGAAGAAATACTAATTTACCTTGATTGATGTGACATCAAAGGATGAATTGCTGCAATGAAAAGGCTTCAAAGAGCAATAAATATGATAAAAATAAAACACAAATGAAATGCAATTGAAAACATATCAATTAGCTGATGAATAGTTTGATTTTCAAACTGAGTATGAACTTGTGAAAAGTTTGATAGTGAAGTTGCTAAAAATATGATTAGCGAAATCATTAACCTAACAGATAAACTTTTATATATTTCCAAAAGAGAAAGAAAGTGCTATACAAGACTAAATGTAACAATTGATCTTCCTAACCCTTATTGAAAATCAATACAGGTATGAGATTCATTTGAAAACCTAACAGATATTATCAAAGAAAAATACTCAACATTCAAAATTGATCAAAAAACACACTTAAATTTTGGTAATCTTATTACAAAAGAACAAGAGGAAGATTCTAATTTTACAAAATGATTTGACGATTATTTAGTAATTGAGAACAAGCTTCGTTCCTTTTTCCCTAATTGTTCTACTGAAAAAATTAAAGAAGTATCAAGAAAATTCAAATTAGTATCTTACCAAGATTGACAAAAAATAATTGAAAATTGAAAACCACTTACAAAATTTATAATGTCACACAACTGAACAGTGAAAATTCAATATACAACTGAACAAAATGATATGGTATTAGAATGTTGAATTTTGAAATATTGAGAGTGTTCAAGAATAAGTAATAATCTAAACTGAAATAGTGATTATGAGTATGTTGCAGTTTGATTTAGTGATGTATGGGAAATAGAAATGAAAGAAATTATCAACCTGCTATAAAACAACTGTAAATAAGTATTATATTATTAAGAAAAATATATTAATATGAAAAGTAAAATAACAGCTCCTTCTATTGATTACTTGTGAACAGCTACTGGAAGCTATGAAAATTTATACAATGAAATAAAAAACATGTCTCAAAATGAATGAATTTGAGATATAAAAAATATTCTATGAGAATTATCATTTCAAGTTAACAAATTCTATTGAGATAATAATGAACTAGAAAAAAATCTTAGACTACTTCTTATTAATGTCTTCTGGGAGTTTATTCAGATTAGATTATGTAACTGATACTCTAATATTTCTAGACAAATTGCAGATAATATAAAGTATATTTACAATCTTTGGAGCCTATATCAAGGCTTAAAATGAAATTATAGTAAAAAAATTCAAAATAAAATAGAAAACTTATTCTGATTATGTTTTTCATTATATTGAGAAATAGATATGGGAAAAACATTATTTGAATGAATTGAACAAAGAATACCTTCAGAATGCTCATTTTCACCGAAATTGAATAAATTACTATATGAAACTACTTCCTCTTGTTGAAGCTTATTCACTTTGATGACAAAACAATTTTTACAAGATTCAGACCAAACAGAAGAAATTGCTATTTTAATATGAAAAATAGAATATATATACGAAGAATTCAATAAGAATAATCAATATTTTATAAAATCATTTCAAAATTGAAATGAAACACAAAATAATATCATTCAAACGCTAAACAATACATCTGAACTTACTTTTCAAGATTATATTTTAGAATATGTTCACAATTCAGACAAAAATATATGAAACTTCCCTCAAGATATTCACATAGTTATATTTATTACAATAATAAATATGGTTTGAATTACTATAAAATTCAATGAAATTTATAATAATAAATTCCCATTGTCAAAAAAATAATAGAAGATTTTGAGAATTTTTCAAAATTTCTTAATAATAAAGTACTGAAAAATGAATATGAAAAAATTAGTATAGAAAAAAAATATATCATAAACAAACTAAATAAAATAATATCTAAAGAATATTGAATAATGCGATTCATTCTAAACTATCCACAAGATCTTAATAAAGCACTTATAGAGACAGAAAATTACTTAATTTGACAAATCACACCATGATCTTGTGAACGATACTGAGTAAAACCAATTCGTGAATTAATATGGAATGCCTACAAACTAAAACAACTTTACGATAAATAGCATGATTGCTTCGCAATAGCATTTAGCGATAGCGATTGGGGATTGGAGTAGATTATTGCACCCATCCTTTTTTCCTTCCCAGAGATTGCAGTTGATTAAATATTGTTATGAATTGCAATCTAGGATATTGCGATTACGATAGGAGATGGGGGATTGTTTAGAATAAAACTACTATGTTCTATTTACTATCGCTATAATCTAAACTGGGAAAGACCGAAGATAGGGTTCAACAGTAATAGTGAATAGCAATAGCGATAGCGATTGGGGATTGTTTTCATTATAACTACAATTTACTATTTCCCATCACCTATCCGCTAATTGCGATGCAATTCCGCAATTACCCCTTAGCACTTGCACTTGGTACTTGGTACTGTATATTCTTTCAAATGAAAAAGCTAGGAGAATACTCACTAGCTTTACTTTTTTCATTTTCTTAATTTAGGATTTTGAATAATCCATAGTTTATAAAGGGTAATACAAACTATTAGGTCATCAAAACTCTTGATTTAGTATGAACCCATGGTATTTTTGTTTAGGAAATATTAAGTTTGTAAATATATTATATATAAATTAGACCACAAAGTCAAGTATTTGTTGACTTTTTTTGATTAGTAATAAATACCCATTTATAAGCCTTATTGAATAGTATTTATTGAAATTAATAATATAGTAATATAAATAAAGAATAAAATATACTTTAAAATACTTG
>JAZHDC010000153.1:0-2870 GCA_036541305.1 Candidatus Absconditabacteria bacterium | reverse complement strand
ACTTACTCAAAATATTGCAGTAATTTCTTTGTCCAATTTTAATTCTTCCAAAGCTTTCAATACTCATATAGCGTAAAATGCTCTCAAACCTCATCATGAAATAACTAATAGCATAATATAAGATTATGAAGATAAACTCTTTCAATCATTTTTAAAGATTGAATATAAAATAATCATCATTGCGATAAATAGATAAATATCTGCAAAATTAAATATTGGCCAAAATTTAAAATCTATAAAATCTCTAACTCATCATATAAATAATCTATCTACAAAATTTCACATCAATCATCACATCAACAATACATACTCTGCATTATTGATAAATGATTTTTTATAAAAAAAATAAAATGCAAAAATACAAGCAAATGAAAATAATAACAAAAAAGTAAAATTGACTCAAATTCATCGAGTTATTCATTTATTCAATACTGGAGTAAAAAAATAGAATCATTCAAAAAGTCACTTATCATAAATAAATATCTTGGAAAATTGATCTAATAAAAATAATGAAGATATTCATCAAAGTATTCAAAATGTAATCTGATTAGGAAATAATTTATTGTTTATAAAATTATATACTTTTTCAATACTTTCCAGTTTACCGATCATATGTAGATCTTTTATAGTCAGAACCTTTATAGAAGTAAGCCACTGTGCAACTCATTTGAGATTCTTAGGTTCATTTGTGGTAAACTTCCCTCTATCAAAATCAATTATAAAAATATTCAAATCTTTGTCTATCAAAACATTTGTATATGGATTGTGTAGTTCCCAATGAAAAACTCAAGCTTTATCCAATCTGTAAGCACAATTTACTAAATTTGAATATGAAATATAAAATGATTGTTCGTTTTGTGTATTTTTTATATAGTCACTATAATGAATTCATTCAATGTACTCATACTTGAAAAATCCATCTCATGAATCAATAATTTGAGGAACAAAATTTATTCACTTATTATTCAACTTAGTGATTATTTGAGCCTCTTTGTTGATAGCAGCTTTCTTAGTTTCATCAAGAGCAATTTTAGTGAGAATTTTCTTTCCATCAATATTCTCTATTGAGATTTGTCATCTTCGTCATGAGTTCAATACTTCCATTATAGTTCATTCAAATAATTAGCATTATAACAAAACTAATCAAAAATTCAATTGAAATTATTCGGTATTATGTAATCAGAAATAAGTACGAGTACCAAGTTCTTAAATGGGTATAACAATCTACCAGTAGGGATACACCAGATTAGCTGATTGCAATGGTAAATAGTAAATTGTAATAATAATCCACTACAACATCCTATCGCAATCGCAATTTACTATTATGTGTGTCCTAATTATTATAACCATTCGGTAGGGAACACAGGCCTGTGTTACTTACACCATTTTTCCACCAAAAAAAAAGCCCTGTGAAAATACACAGGGAGAAAGTGAGAGGAATTTTGATTAATGCATATTTACAATTATTGGAATAAATATAGTATCTAGCATCGGGCTATAAAAATATTTATCGTTTTTTTGTACAGTCTTTTTTATCAACATAACTTTTTGTAAACAATTTCTACAAAGACAAATCTTTTTTCCACCACCTGAAGACAAACGTATGAAATAATCATTGGTTTTATCTACTAGTAATGAGTTACAATGGGGACAACAAATGGTATTTGCATTACATACAATAGCAAGTACAACCTCCGTTAAAGTTTTTGAATTCTTCATATAAACCTCATATATACTCTCACTTTCGTTTTAGTAATATAGTTAAATTTATATAAAAATCAAGGAAAAGTTAATATTTAAGCTGATTTTGTATTTTCAAAATCATAAAATGATAATTTATGAGAAAAATATGCTTTTTGTGAAACTCAAACTCAAAATCTTTTTACATATAAATGATCTTTGAATAAATAAGGTTTGTTTGTTTTCACTCATTTTGAATTGGTAACATATGGATCCAAACACCAAAGATTTCAGTCTATTCAAATAAAAACAACGCATCTATGTCAATACTTTTCCTTTCACTTTATTATTCTCTTATTTCAATTTGCATCAAAATTTTTATCAAAATATATATCAAAAACATTTCATTTCATTTCTCTTACCATATTATTGATTACACTTTCTGAATGTTTGTAACCAAAAGTATTTATCATCAAATTATCGGCTTCTAGTTTATTCTTTGCTACTTGTGCATCTCATTTGATTACATCATCGTATGCAATTCCAAAGGTTTCCACGAGGTTCTGCCGTGCTGTTCTAGAGCATCGTGTAATTTTTGTTATAGGATTGCGCTGCTTTCACTTTCCTTTTATAAGTTTATCTTTCAAACCAAAACTAGATACTTCGGACAAAAATAAAACAATATGATCTTCCAAGATTTTATTTATTATTGGATTGTAGATTTTATTATCATTTCACTGAAAAATAGTAAATCACTCTTTGATTGACAATCAATATGATAAAATCATTTCAGATAGTATATTACTAGGAATGTTTTCCAAAAAATTTAGTATATGTTCAGATTTGAAATCTAGTGTTTCCAATCTAAAATTAATTTTGTCTTTCAACTCATTTATCTTACTTTCATCAGCAAAATTATCTATCAGCAGTTTTTTCAATAAAGTTCAATTTTTATATTTTAGATATGACATTAGTTCTCAATTGGGTGCAACTTTCAAATCCACTGATCACTTTCTTCTTACAGCTCTCATTTCTAATTGTCAATAATAGATTTGATTAATCATTTCTATATCTATCAATCAAGTTACAGGTAGTCACATCAATACTTGTAGTTCTTTGACTCAGTTTTTGTTGTTGCGCCCGCGCTCGGCAGCGCCACAGCACTGCGGCTGGCCCCGGCAATGCAGACC
>JAZHDC010000152.1:0-2836 GCA_036541305.1 Candidatus Absconditabacteria bacterium | reverse complement strand
TATAGACTAAAATCGTGATGAAGAGTTTGAATAGTTCTGCCAGATGGTGGAATAATGTCTTGAGAAAAAGTTAGTGAAATAGAAATCAAGAAAAAATGGTTTACTGAGTTTAATTTGCATACAATTGTAAGACTTCCAAATTGAGTATTCTCACCTTATGCTTGAATCAAAACTAATTTATTATTCTTCACCAAATGAAAACCTACCAAAGAAATTTGGTATTATGAACATCCACTTCCAGCTGGATACAAAACATATAACAAAACTAAACCTATTAGAATAGATGAATTTGAACCTGAAAAATCATGGTGGAATAATAGAGTAGAAAATGAATTTGCATGGAAAGTAAGTATAGAAGATATTATCAAAAATAACTACAATCTAGATATCAAAAATCCTAGCAAAGCTGAAGAAGAAAAATTACTTAGCAAAGAAGAATTAATTGAAAAAATAGAAAAAAATCTAGCAAAAAGTAAAGAAATTTTAGAATTGATTAAAAAGAGTTAATGAGAGCTTCAGAAAAATATAATTTACTTTTTAATAGTCCAATTTCTTATATATCATTGTTTTTTACATCAAATTTTGTAGAGAATAAATGAACAACTATATGAGATTTTTTAATGAATATTCAAACATGAAAGACTCCTCCAAAAAACATCTGAAAATACTGGGATTCAAATGATTTTTGTTGGTATAAACCTGAAGAGATTTGAAAAGATATTTATTTATATGAATCAAATTTTAAAGTTTCAGATTTAGCCTTAAAAGATAAGAAAGTTACAATTTTTGAAGAAAATACTATTCTAATTAATTGCATATGAGATATTTGAAGAATGTGAATACTAAAAAATAAAGCTTCTTCTAATCAACAAATAACTTGACTATTATTTAATGAAAAAGTTATTCCAGAATATTTTTTTTACTATTTTCTACCAAAAAAAAATGAACTAATTTCAAAATCCGCATCGATTACTTTGCCGATAATTAATCAAAGAAAGCTAGAAGAACTAGAATTCAATTTAACTAACATTGAAACTCAAAAAGAATTTGTTAGATATATGAATTATTGTTTAGCGTGTTATAAGAATAAAGACGTCCCTCATTTAAGGGATTTTGATTTACCAAAATGAATATTTTCTTTCTCAGAGAAAGTATTCAATATATATTATTGAGAAAATAATTTGAAATTAATAAGCGATAAAACCCTTTCTTACATCAAACAACTAAAGCAATCAATTTTGCAAGAAGCCATTGAATGAAAACTTACTAAAGATTGGAGAGAAGCAAATCCATCAGTAGAACCTGCCTCAGTATTACTTGAAAAGATCAAGAAAGAGAAAGAAGAACTTGTAAAAGAAAAAAAACTGAAAAAACAAGAAAAGCTAAAAGAAATCACTGAAGATGAAATTCCTTTTCAAATTCCAGAACGTTGGAGTTGGTGTAGGTTGGGAGAGATTTGAATTAGTCAAACTTGAACTACTCCATCGACTAACGACAAAAGTAATTTCTGAAATTATATTCCTTTTATTAAACCTGCAGATATTCAAGAAATATGAATTAATTACTTTAATGAATGATTATCAGAAAAATGATTATCTAATTGAAGGATAATAAAAAGAAATTCAATATTAATGGTTTGTATATGAGGTTCAATTTGAAAGTGTAATTTAACAGATAGAGATGTTTCTTGTAATCAACAAATAAATTCTATTACCCCAATAAAAAATGACAATAATTTTATATATTTAACTTTAAAAACTTACTATTTTTATAATAAAGTTTGGGAATTAGCAAATTGAGCAGCAACACCAATTATAAACAAATCAAAGTGGGATGAAATATCAATTCCACTTCCACCACTTGAAGAACAAAAAGAAATAGTAAAAAAAGTTGATGAATTGATGAAATTTTTTGATGATCTGGAGAAACAATCACTAGAAGCAAAAGATAATGCTGAAAATCTTATGAAAAGTGTTTTGAGTGAAGTTTTTAGTAAATAATTTGTAAGTAATGAGTTTAACAAATTTCATGAAAGATTTAAATCAAAATTATTCAAATATAATAACAGCAATAGCAACCGTTATATATATGTTATTTACATGACTTCTGATCTATGAGACTAGAAAATCAAGAATTATGATTGAAAAACCTCATATTGAAATTTATGTAAAAAGAAATGAATCTTGGTGAAGCATGATAGATTTAGTAATAAAAAATAATTGATACTCTTGAGCATACAATTTGAACTTTGAAATTGATAAGAATTTTAATTTGTTAGATGAAAATGAAGAGAACATTTATAATCTTGACAATCTTTGATTCTTTAAGAATTGAATAAAGTTTTTACCAGTAAATTGAGAAATAAGTAATCTTTTTACAATATTATCAACAAACTATAAAGAAAAAATTAAACGGAAAATTAATATAAAATGCACATACAATGATAAATATTGAAAAAAAATATCAAATTCATTTTTGATTGACTTATCTATGTTTGAGGACACATTTGTTCCTCAAGAAAAACCTATATACAAAATAGAAAAACATATTGAAAAAATTGGAGTTTTATTAAATAGATTAACAAATTGAACAAGAAATATAAATGTTGTAATTAAATCTAAAAAAGAATGAAAGAGCGAACAGATAAATGAAGAAGAATTATTAAAAAAAATAAAACAAAATAATATTGAAAATAATACTATGGTGTAAATTTAAAATTTACTTTATCAAAATAAATCATGATAAATTGAAAATTCCTTGAAAAGATATTTAATGAAAAAACTTTCAAGAATGTCACATTAACATTTATGGTGATATTATTTTTAATTATAATAAG
>JAZHDC010000151.1:0-2885 GCA_036541305.1 Candidatus Absconditabacteria bacterium | reverse complement strand
AATTCGAAAATTTGAATCTAAATAAAATATTATTTTCTTATTAGTCAAATTGACCGTAAGTGTAATTTATCATCATTAGTATATTTGGCATATATTTTATCTCAAACAACTGGGTGTCATATAGATTGTAAGTGAGATCTGATTTGATGTCTAATTCATTTTTCAATATAAACTCTAAGTGTAGTAATATTTTTTACTTCATCATAATACAACACTTCCAAATATGTTTCCACAAAATGTTTTTTTCCTCTTCACTTAAAAATTAAATTAGAATTTTTTATAACTATCATTCTGTCTTGAAAAAATTTGCTATGCATAATTGGGAATGCAATTACAGTATCTGATTTTATTTTACCATGCACATCTGCAATATAAATCTTTAAAAGCCTTCATTCAGATTGTAATATTTTGTATTCATTATAAACATCTTTATTCAATGCAAAATAAAGTAATCACCCTGTATCATTATCTAGCCTATTAAGCAATCATAATTCTGACAATCAATTGTCTATAAAAAATTTGTCCTTAATTAGTCAATCTACAAAAGAATTGTTTTGTCCAAATGTTGAAGGCAGTCACTGTGGTTTCCAGACAAAATAAAAATTTCCATCAAAATATTTCATATTATTGTATTTTTTCAAATGAAGATATTTTTCAATCCTCATTAAAATTAAAAGTATATTCAATCTTTTCATCTCAAGCTAAAATTCTTGGCAACCAATAAGAATCATCCTCCCACATCAAATCATAAGGTATTTTGTCTATATCAAACCATTCAGGTTTCATCTCTTCTGTTTCTTGAAAATTTCAATCATACAAACCACTGAATAAATGAACATCTTGATTTCGTGAAGGTTTATTCTCAAAATAAAAGTGGAAAACTCATCTATTTATCAAATCAGATTCTGACAAATTTATAGCGGTCTCTTCTTCAAGCTCTCTAACTGCTCACTGGATTACACTTTCTCAAGGCATAATTTTTCATCAAGCTCAATTATATTTTCATACTCAAAATCATCTTTTTTTCATATTTAAAAGTATTTGTCATTTTGAATTTAATAATATTACCAAAGTTGACTGTATCATTATTATCTTTTAATAATTAAATATTGATTTATAAATATTTAGCATACTTTTTCAACATAATTTAATAAAAAGAAGAATACTTATAAATTAAAAAAGCAGGTAAGACTAATCTTAACTGCTCTTAATATTTGATATAATTTAATGTTATTAACCATTAGACAATATACATTCTCATATTTTACTTGTTCAGAAAACACAGTTTCATCAAGGTGTTGTATTGTCAGAAGTATTTGTTGAACTACTTGTAGGTATAACTCATGATACTCAAGGAACCTCTTTCAAGAAATCATTAACAGGTGTTGTTTGCAAATCAAACATGGTTTGTATTTTTGCAAAAACTGCATCCTGCTTTGATTTTATATCATTCTTGCAAGCTTCATCACAAACTTCTGGTTCTGGAGAAAAAAGAATAGATATATCTGCAACTTGCTCTTCATTTAGCTCAATAGCCTTATTAAGTGACATTCATTCTTTAACTACACGTACATTAGCTCACGTTTGCAATACTGTTCAAGAAGACATAAATATACTTGGTACATCCCAAATAAAATATATTCATCAAGTAGATGTAACTAATGCTCAATCAAAATTTCATTCCAAATTAGCAACTTTTTCATCTACAACGAAGTTAGTAGTATCTTCCGCATAAGCTTTGTCTAAGTTCATACTAAATGTTTCCTTACCATCCAATCTTGCTAAAATCTGGTATTTTGAACGATCATTAGTAACACTATATCCATAAAATGTTTTTGTTGATGGATCTACTGGAACTTTTGTAAGTGTGGAATCTCAAATAATGTTTCTTACCGTTTCTCACCAATATCATTGGGTCCAAGCCACAGCTCATCAATAAGTTTTTATTTCTAACTCTCAATCAGGAATTGGATAAATACTTGCTTCATTCTTGATGCTTCCAATTTCTAGTGTTTGCTTCAAAACATTAACATCTGATATTCTTCTAGCATCTCTAGATTTACTAATCCATTGTGTCAATATCAAAAATGCTGATACTCATAATACTGCAATAATTGCAATTACAATAATTAGCTCAATTAGAGTAAATCATTTAAAATAATTCTTGAATTTCACCTTAACTTTATTTACCATTATTTATTTTTAAAATGTAAATTAAAGATATTATATAAATTTTTGTTATGATTTGCAAGAGATTTTTACATTATTTTTATATATCTTTACAAAAAAATTATAATACATACTAATAAAGGTAATTAAAGATTGTTTTAAAAAGCATCTTAAAAATTATTTTATATATCTTAATTACAAAAAAAGGTGGAGAAAGACTCCACCTAATAAAAAAAATTATAGCTTTAGTATTTTTCCCAGTTCTTGAACTTGAACATTTTCAGGAAAAGCCTTTTTTGCTATTTCATAAAACACCTTAGATTTTGAACTATCAGCTCTATAAACCTTGCATAGAACAATTGCAATATCAGGGTTACTCATAGGATACGACGGATCCAATTTTAGTCCCGTTTCAAAAAAATGAATTGCATCTTTGAGTTTGTTAGCCTTGAAATAAAGAGCACCCTGGAGGAAGTACAATTTTGGATTTTCTGGATCCAGTTGTAAAGCTCGTTTGTAACATCTTTGTAGTTCAGATGTTTTTTGGTTTATCCAAGTCAAATCTTGTGAAGAAAAGTCAATCTTGTTTTCACGATTATTTTTTTCCTTTTCATCAATTTGACTTTGGATAATCAATGCCTTTTCTATTAGGAAGCTTACATCATCAATCTTTTCAATTGTTCGATGCTGATTAGGGTCTCTTCGAAAAGAGTTTG
>JAZHDC010000150.1:0-2895 GCA_036541305.1 Candidatus Absconditabacteria bacterium | reverse complement strand
CGGTTGATGAAACGCACTTCGGGCCGGACAAGATCCTCGACTCCGATGATGCCCAAACCTACACTATTTGGTTTTTTATATTTAGATTATAACACAAATAAACAACTGAAATTTGACAATAATTATAAAAAAAATATAATTAAACAGTATACATTTAATATAAAGAACATGGACAAGAAATTAATAGAAAATAGTTTATTAATACCTGAAAATCTAAAGAAATTACTTCTTTGATCAGCCACTATTCCACAAGAAGTAGAACATCTTTTGGAGAAATTCTTTGGAAAATACGGACATTATGATGAAAAAATAAACAATATTATAAATGAATCATGAAGTAATATTTTAGTGGAGTATGTAAATGAAAAAGAAGCAGAATCACTAAAACAAGATATTATTGAATTACAAGAGATTACCTCCAAATTAGATAACTTATAAAGCAATGAACGAAATACTAAAAAATAGTGAAACCATACCTTCAAAAACAAACAAAGTAAAAAGTGTTAATTTTACTAGTGTAGAAAAAAAATTAAATGAAATAGAAAATATAATTGGTAATGCAAATGATTGAAAAGAATTCTATGTGGATAAAATGAATAAAATATTAGAAAAAAAAATCCCATGAGTAAAATTAATAATTAATAATTGAAAAATAGAAATAAGTAGTGATATATGAAAAGATGAACTTAATGAAATAATGAATATTTTGATCAACAAGCAAGATTTAATAGAAAATAAAGAAAAAAAAGATATAGACCTAAACAAAACTACCAGTTGACAACTGCTAAATGAACATCAAAAGCAAATCTCTATGTGAAATGTAAACTTTTTGAAAGAATTATTGTTGAAAAATGAATGAGATAACGAGTATAGAGTAGATTTTAAGGATAACACTGAAGCTGAATTACAAATTGGACTTGCGGATATATTACCTATCAATGTAAGGAAAGTAAGAGTTCAATGAAACTTTGAATGAGAAAACTACGATCTAACAGGGGAAAGAATCTGAGATAAATGATGATTTTATAGTTATAAGCACGACTATTTGCCTGTATATCACTGATTCAAAATTACAATAATTGAAGAATGGAGTGAAGATGAAATCAAAAATTCAAAAGAAAAATTAAATAAAAATATCGAAGAATTCAAAAAAACTGACTACTACAAATCTTGTAAAGAAAACTTTGATGAAAACACATTAGATAAATTAGCAAAATCTGCTTTTGAATATAATTTAAATCCGGTGAATTTGATTTGATTGTACAAATTAAAACAAGAAAATAAAAAAGATTATTCCCAAATAAAAAACTGAATAGATTCTACAGACTGAGAAATAAGCATTACATGCAAAAAAATACAACAATGAATGTCAGAGTTCTATAAAGTATGATGAAAAAACATCACAAATAACCAATTAGAATTAAATCCTGAATTTATTCTATTTATGAAACATCTAAGCCCTAATTGGTTGAAATGAACAAATGAAAATGTGTTGAAGACAATTACAAACAAAGAATATTCACCTGATGAAATAAAAAACATAAAGTGAAATATAAATGAACAAATTATAAATATTACAAATATATACACCAACTTCTGAGAAAATAATGATGTAGAAACAATATATTGAGATGTTATAGAATGATATGAATGAAAATATGACCCTAGAGAAGTATTTAGTGAACCATTTGAAAGATCTCCAAGTTGAACAACACTTTGTGGGAAAACAGCTAGATTGAACTATTCAAAATTTTGATGAAATTGTAGAAGATGAGATGCTATCAGCCTAGTAAATGACCCTGAGTATAATTGATGACAAGTTCACAAAAGAGCTCGCGCCGTGTTTTTGTTGGAATCTTGATTTGATAATAAGTCTTTTTATCATGTAAGTATAGCAAAAAATGACTGAAAACATTGAAGAGAAGAAGCAAGGAATGGTCATAGTTTCGTCGTATTTAAATGAAATGATTGAGAAACCTATGTTTTAGACCCATACTATTTTGGTTGATCAAACAAACCACACAAGTTATCTCAACATCCTCTTACTTACAATATGAAATATTGAAATAGTAAATGGGCAATACATAAAAGTTAGAAAATTTAAATATTAAATAATAAAAAATGATAGAACAAGTAAAAAACAACGATTTGGAAGAAATTAAATTATGAACACAAAAAGAATTATCAGATCTAAAAAATGAAATATTACAAACAAAAGATAAGCTAGATAAAGTAAATGAATATTTATCTAACAATACTTTATGAAAACAACTACTAACAAATACTTTGAATGATCTTATAAACAATGAATTAGTAGGATTTTACTTAGACAAAAACAATAAAATTTGCTTTGACGAAAATGCTGATAAAGAATTACTTGAAACGATAATCAAAATTGCTAACAAAATATGAGTTAAAGATGAAATATATATAGATATTGATTGAGACAAAGAAATATGAACACAAGATATAATTATTAGTCAAAAACAACAATTAGATAATATAAATCCACTTACATCCAGCACAGGACAACTATTAGAAAAAGAAAAAAATAATCCGTGATTTTTGAAAGAAAATTTCTTGGAACCAATAAATGATAAAAAATTCAAAGTAAATTTCAAATCTAACAAAAATGCAGAAAAAGATATTTGAATATCAGATATGCTAGAAAAAAACATTAAAACCGTAAAAATAACTGATACTGAATGAAAATCTAATGTTTATGATAGACAATGATTACATTGATCATTTTTTGACAAAGACAACAACTATTGAGATGTACTTAATGAATATGAAATAGAAATAATTGAAGAATTTAATCAAGAGGAAATTATTAGTATTGAAACTTGAATAGAAAGTAAAATAAAACAAGAATTGGAAATTCCAAAAATAAAA
>JAZHDC010000149.1:0-2977 GCA_036541305.1 Candidatus Absconditabacteria bacterium | reverse complement strand
GAAGAAGAGTTGTCTCTAGATCATCTATCATCTCTAGAAAATCTTCTACCTTCACTAGAACCTCTAGAAGAAGAGTTGTCTCTAGATCATCTATCATCTCTAGAAAATCTTCTACCTTCACTAGAACCTCTAGAAGAAGAATTGTCTCTAGATCATTTATCGTCTCTAGAAAATCTTCTACCCTCACTAGAACCTCTAGAAGAACTATATCTTGATCATCTATCATAGTTTCTTCATCCAGATCTAGATCATCTAAATCCTCTTGATGATCAACCACTAGATCTACCTTCCCTATATGCTCATATGTCTTCATTTCAAATAATATCATTACTGATTTCATTTTCTCATATTATTTGAGTTAATAAGTATGCTATAATTTGTTCTGGTTCATTTTTACTTAATAATTTTTTACTTATTTCTTTTATTTGATCAGAATTCTTAATTGCTTCTAATACGATATCATTTTCAATTTGTTCTATTTTTCTATTAACTATGTCTTTTTGAGTAGGAATAAGTCACTTTTTAATCACATCTCAAAAATGTCATTGGAATCTTTGAATTTTAAGCCTGTCCCATCTAGTTACAAAAGTATGAGCAGTTCCTGATTTTCCAGCTCTTCAAGTTCTTCAAATTCTATGTTTGTATTCTTCTGGTCTTTCTGGTAAATTATAATTAATTACACAAGTTAAATCATTAACATCAATTCATCTAGCTGCAACATCTGTACATATAAGAATCTTTACTTTTTTCTTTTTGAAAGATTGCAATTTTAGTTCTCTTTGTTTTTGTGGAACTTCTCAATGTATTCACTCAACATTGAATCATCTATCAGATAAATTATTCTTTAAAGTATCTACATCAGATCTTTTGTTACAAAAAATCATTCAATAAAAGTCTTTTTCACTGGATAATATTCTTATCAAGACTTCTAATTTATCTTCTTCATTTATATTATAATAAAGTTGTTTAATTGTGCTAACATAGTCACCATCATCTTTAACTTTTATGTGTTCGTATTCTTTCATATATTTTGTTACAATTCTTTTAATTGGTAGAGGCACTGTTGCAGAAAAAAATAACATTCTTGGATCTGATTTTGTTGCTTGTGACAAGATAAAATCAACATCTTCAATAAATCACATTCTTAACATTTCATCGAACTCATCCAATACAAAGTATTTGATATTACTCAAATCCATTCTTTTATTGTTTATATGGTCGATTACTCTTCATGGTGTTCAAACAACAATATCTACTCATTTAGAAAGTTCTCTTGCTTCCTTAGAAATTGCTTGTCATCCATAAATCGTGCTTATGAATATTTTCTTATCTCATTTAAACTTAATAATTTGTTCTGCAACTTGAACTGCTAATTCTCTTGTTGGAGTAAGGATTATAGTTTGTATTCAATGTCTTCATTCTTGTAAATTTTCAAGAATAGGAAGTCAGAATGCAAGAGTTTTTCAAGATCATGTTTTCGATTCTCCAAGTATATTTTTAGATGAATTTTTGAATTCTTGAATCACTAATTTTTGAATTTCAGTAGGTTTTTCAAATCCAACTTTATCTAGTTCTCTAAGTGAATTTTCTGTTAAACCTAAATCTTTAAATGTTGTCATATTAATATATTTTCTGATAAAAAAATCTCTTTCAAAGAGACTATTGTTTTGCTAAAGCCATTTTTTCTTTATTATTAATTTATTCATTATAACTTGATATTAAGAAAAAAAAATCAAAAGTCAAAGCATAATTTCTATAAATATTCTTATTCTATCTTAGAATTTGATAAATAATTAAGATTTATTTGACTTGATAAATAATTTTGATATAATCTAAAAATAAATTTAAAACAAAAATTAGCTATGATAACAAAAAATACCATATATCAAAATAATGATCAGTTATTAGATTTTGTAACATCTAACTTTTTTTGAAAAAAATGAAATTTTTTGGCACAAATTTTTACTTGAGATTCTGATGTTTCAAAGATTGAGGAAATCTGTTTTATTCTAAAACAAAATATAAATAATGTTCATATTATATGAACAACAACATCCTGAGAGATTATGAATTGAAAAAATTATCAGTGACAAATTGTTATAAGTATTAGTTTATTTGAAAAATCCAATATAAAGAGTTTTTTGTTAGAGTATAGTGAGTGAGATGAAAATGCTTTATGAAAGGCTTTCTGTGATACATATATATCTGATGAAGATAAATTGCTAATTCTTTTTACAGATTGATTAAATACAGTTTGAGTTAATTTCTTAAGATATTTGCATACTAGATTTCCAAACTTAATTGTTTCTTGAGCAAAAGCCTGAGATAACAAAAAGTTTGATTCAACATTTATTTTTGATTGAGATACATATGTGGAAAATTGAATTTGTTGAGCTTTGATATCTTGAGAATCATTGGAAGTAAATAATGAATATAGTTTTGGTTGGTCTAGAGTATGAAAATTACTTACAGTAACCAAATCTGATAAAAATAGATTGTATGAAATAGATTGAATTATTGCTTATGATTTTTACAAGCAATCTTTAGGAGAGGAAATTGTTAAAAACTTACCTCATATTTGATGACAATTTCCTTTGATCTTGAAGAGAAATTGAGTTTTTATTGCACGTGAAATAATTAAAAGACATTCTGATTGATCTTTTTCTTTATCTTGAGATGTTGAAGAAAATGAGAAGGTTCAAATATGATGCTGACAAATAAATACAATATTAAATACTGATAAAAAAATAATAACAAAATCATTAAATTGAAAGTCAATTGAATCAATATTTGTGTATTCTTGTTCTTGAAGAAAAAGTTTTATGTGAAAATATTTAGATAAGGAAATATGAATATTTAATTGTTTTTGAGAAAGTAGTTGATTTTATTGATATTGAGTATTTTTTCATACTAATACTTACAATTTTGTACTTAGTGAAACAATGACAATTCTAACTTTGTCAGAGGATCCCATCAA
>JAZHDC010000148.1:0-2899 GCA_036541305.1 Candidatus Absconditabacteria bacterium | reverse complement strand
TCATGTTCACAAAAATAAAAAATTCCTATTTCAATCTTAAAAACTACTTATTAAAACATACTTTTACCTCTATACCCCCACCAGACAATTATTCTCTCAAAAACATTCTTACTACTCTTCCACAAACATATTCACCACTCTATTTTCTCTACTTTACTATTGACTTATTATGAAAAATATATAAATATA
Source organism: Candidatus Absconditabacteria bacterium (assembly GCA_036541305.1). Lineage (GTDB taxonomy): Bacteria > Patescibacteriota > Gracilibacteria > Absconditabacterales > Absconditicoccaceae > JAZHDC01. The sequence continues at coordinate 2,710 of JAZHDC010000148.1, read as the reverse complement.
GTTCGTGCTGCTTTGAGAAGACTTTAAACTGTTTTTTAAATTATCACCCCCAATATATGCACAATATAGAACAAATTAGAAATGATTTGATGAATAACAGAGCAGAAGAACACGAGGTTTTTGATAACTGAGTTTTCGAATCTGAGGTTTATTTGAATTATTTATGATTTCACTCTACATATTCCAAACAATGATATGTTTGACCATGATATGTGGTATATAAGTGAAAAACAGTTAATGTTTTCAATGTTATCAAGCCAACTATTGTATTCCCTGTTCCACTACCATCTTGAACTGATCGGCAGATGGATAGAGATACTAATGCGATTTATTTGAACAAAAATCGTGAATTTATGGCTGGATTAATATCTATTTTAAAAGATTTTTACAAAAATCATTCAGTAGATTATGATGTAATGTTGATACCAGTAGAGCATTGACCTTACAAAACAAAACTTACTAATCTGTGAGCACATAGTCTAGAATTGTCAGATACTGAAACACAAAATGCAAAAATGCAACAGTATCATCAAGAACGGAAGTTATTTGGACAATTCTTAAAGCAGAATTATTTACAAATTGAAAAAAATCTTTGAAATAAATAAACTTTGAAGATTCCAAAACAAATACTAATTCAGTAATTGTAGTATAGTCTTTTCAAAAGCTGCACAAATTAATAACTATTCTAATCATTAGAGTAGTTTTTTTTTTATAAAAAAATACATATTTCTTAGTCAAAATATGTATTTAATAGTTTTTTTATAAATCATATAAAAATTTTTATTGTTGATTATTTTCTAGTTGCTTTATTTTTGTAATAAGCTCATCAACACTCATCTCAAATTGCAATTTTGTTGAATATTCTCTAATTGAAAGAATTCAGTTTTCAATTTCTTTTTCTCAAATAATTACAATGTATGGAGATTTTTCAAGTTCAGCATTTCTAATTTTCTTGTTCAAACTATGGTCTGTAGTGTCTATTTCAACTCTTATTCAATTATCTTCTAATTTTTTTTGGAACAATCTTGCTCATTCAACAAATTTACTTACTACTGGTATGATTTTTACTTGAACTGGTGATAACCAAACAGGGAAGGCTCAAGCAAAATGTTCTATTAATAACATAATTAATCTTTCATAAGATCATAATATTGCTCTATGAATCATTACAGGAGCAGTATCATTTCAATTTTCATCAGAATATTTTAATTTAAATCTTTGCGGTGTAGCAAAGTCCAACTGTACTGTAGGAATTTGAATTTCTCTTCAAAGAGCATCTTTAAACATAAAATCTAGTTTAGGTCAATATAATGCTGCTTCTCATTCACATTTTACTGCATTTAGTCATAATTCGTTAGATATTTCTTCTAACATTGTTTCAGCTTTATCCCAATCTTGTAAAGTTCATATATATTTATCCATATTTTCATAATCTCTTACAGACAGCGAAACCCAATGTTTTCATCGTAATCACAATGGTGTATAAAATTCTTTAATTATGTTTACCATGTTTATTACTTCTTGTTTAATTTGATCAATTGTACAAAATGAATGACCATCTTCCACTGTTATAGCATATACTCTAGATAATCCTCATACCTCTCATTTTTTTTCCGCTCTATATTGCTTTTCTGATTCCATATATCTTATAGGAAGTTCTTTATATGACCTAGGTCTTGATGCAAATATTTGTGTCTGATGAGGACATTGAACAGGTTTCATTACTAATTCGTGTTTTTTTTCAGATGTTACATGAAATAATTCATCAGCAAATTTAGTAGCATGTCAAGAAATATTGTACAAATCGATTTTGGCTAAATGTGGAGTCATAACTTTTTTGAATCAGTAGCCTCTACATATTTTCTCTATTTTATTTTGCAATAATTCTTTCAACAATGTTCACTTTGGAGTAAATAAAGGCAATCCTGGTCATACCAAATCAGAAAAACAGAATAAATCTAGTTGTTGTCAAAGAATTCTATGATCTCTTTTTTTAGCATCTTCAAGAAAATTAATATATTCTTTCAATTCTTCTTTTGTATCAAATGCATATCCATATACTCTTTGCATCATTATGTTATTTTCATCACCTTTCCAGTATGCTCATGCTAATTTTGCAATCTTTACTCATTTATTATCTATTACATTAGTGTTTTCAACATGCGGACCTTTACAAATATCAATGAAAACTATATATTCACCTTCTATTTTGATTCATTTATCTTCTAAGAAATTATTAATTTTCTCATATTTAGACTGATAAGATTGGCTTAATCATTTCAATAGTCATTCTTTTGCGTCAATGTTGATTGTATTCAAATAGAAGCTAAAATTTTTTTCTCATTCATTTACTAATTCATTTATCATTTCTATTTTAAATTCTTGATTTAAGAATTCATTAATTTCAATAGCTAATTCATAATTTGTATCAATTTTAATTATCTTTTGTCATTCTTTAATTATTTTCTCAACTTGACTTTGAAGATTATTAATATTTTCTTCCTTTATTGTTGCCCCATAGACATCATAATAGAATCAATTAGCAATGGCTGGTCATACTCATAATTTTATATCTGCATCTATTTCTCTTTGAATAGCTTGAGCAAGAATATGGGATAAACTATGGCGTTTTATTTCTATTCCATTCATAGTGTTTGCTTATTAATAAATTATAAAATAGTATATATAATTGCTTTAATTTAAATAAATA
>JAZHDC010000147.1:0-16048 GCA_036541305.1 Candidatus Absconditabacteria bacterium | reverse complement strand
TATTATCATTTCTTTCACATACTATAGTTCTTGTTTGAATTCAAGATCAACAAGAAGTATTACATCCTCAATATGCTCCTATCTTCCAACTAAAAGTATAAGGGGGAAGATTGTTACAATTTATTTTATTTCAACTTACTTTACACCATCATCACTCTTGCATAATTCAAAATTCTAATGGATCATTTCACAAACAATAATTATCTTGTTGTCAATAATCTGGATGTGAAAATTTTCTACATAAATCTCAATTTACTTGCATTGATCAATTTATATTCAATCAAGAACTTCAGTTACCTTTCAGTACTCAAATTCAAGTATTTACTTTAGTTATATTCAATGACTCAACTTTATCTCATTTAATAGTATTAAAATTTGTTACTTTTGATTGATCAGAATAAAATGCTGGATTATCATTATCATATATTGATTTAAATTCAAAATTATCAGAAGAATTTATATCTATTGGTAAAATAGTATTGTTTTTTATATTTCAATTTTTAATATTTCATATTGAAATTTTACTACTATCAATGCTATTATCAGCAAGAATATTGTTATTTATTTGAAAGTTACCAATATTATTCTTATTTATTGTATAATCTTTTACATCTTGAGAAATAATTACTCAATCTTTAAGTTTCCCTTCTTGTATATTCAATGCTCAAATCATATCAATATTTCAAGATTGTCAATCAAACAACAAAGTAGTATTATTATCTTTGTGAGGAGTTAATTCGTCCAGTGGAGATTTTCCATTGTCTGTAAAATACATTTTTTTTATGTATGATTTCAATGAATTACTAACATCTGTTTGAATATCCAATCAATTAACAATTCATAATATTAGAAAAACTCACATTAAAAATCAAATTCACTTAAAAAAAGATTTAAAATATACTTTAATATAAGACCTCATTTATTATAAAATAAATAATTAAAACATTTTACAAAAATCTTTCAATCAAGCATCTTGAATTTTATCACATATAGACTTGTCATTTGTACTAATAGCTTGATCCAAATACTCTTGATCTGATGATTTTTTTTCTTCTTTTAATGATTTCTTGAACTCTTGTGTTTGAATTTCGATATCTTTATTTAATTTGACTATTTCTGAACATCTTTTTTTGTATTTATCATCAATATTATCACAAGAATTTCAACTTCAAATAGACAAATATTTATTTATCTCTGAATCAATACAAAATTCAACATTTTCACTATTTTCACAATTTGATTCAATTTCATTGGATAATTCTACTTTACTTTCCAATGGTTCGTTATCTCATAAAATATCAATTTCATCATTTTGTTCACTGATTTCAATATTTCATGTTATAGTAGATACACTGTTTGAATTTGAATTATTGTTACTGATTGACTTTTCATTAGGATTATTAGCAATAAATATCAAAACTCCTCACAAAAGAACCATTCAAACTAAAATAAAAATTATAATCTTATTATTGTTTCACATCACTTATATTTTAATTATTAAATTATTTAAACATATTATTAATTTCATCATTAATAAATACTAATGATTTAGATGCTCGTTTGGATGTTCATCAACATTTAACTCAATCAGAAGATAAACTTTCTGTTGTTCATCAACAACTCCAGGTAAATATTGTTTGTAAATTTATGAAATCATCAATGTTATTATTATTAAGTAATGATTTTAGAAATTTCTTCATACTATCAGCAGGCTCATAAATAGAATTATAGCTAACAACGTTTCATCTAAAATACATTCTATGATTAAATTCAGAAAGATTAGATCAATTAGATCAAGAAATCAATCACCTTACATAAAACATTCATCTTAACATTGCTCACTTTGTATAAGAAGCGGTAGCCACATAATTTCAGTTCACATCAATGTTTACTAAATTAATTCAATTATCTATCAACAACAATCATTTATCTACAAAAACATTTAAATTTCATTTTCAAACTTGACTTTGTTTAAATATAAGTTTTGAACCAACTCATGAGACAACTATTGTTGTGTTTGAGTTAGGATTTTGAATTAGGTTTGTATCTACCTCTACATTTGAAGATCAGTTTGACTTATAACAATGAAGTCATTGATTAGTAATTTTTATTGTATTGGTTACTTCCTTCCATTTATTTCTACATAGCAGATCAGAACTTTTTTGTATATTATTCAATACAAATGAAGTTTGAGTATTGTTTGAAGATCCCATATTAAATGATTCATAATTATTATTGGAATCTACTTGACTCAAGCTATTAGATCACTCTTTGAAATCTGCTTTTCACAATCAAATTTGTGAAACATTATAAGATCATAACACTCAAATTTTCAAAAGTACAGAGTTTATCAATCAATTAGAAATATATAAAGGAGGATTTCAAGTTTCTTTCAAATGATTTTTTATTTTAATTTCATCCTTTGTTATTTCTTGAATTAAAGCATTCATTTTAATTCAACTATTAGTTTGTGTAACCAAAAAATCAAATCAACTCATTTGCTTGGTGATTGAATTTGTATCAGTCCAAGTCTTATTTACTTTTCATCAAATAAATCATATTCATAATAAAGAATCATGTACTAATCAAATCGGCCTTTTATTATAAAATTGGAAGCTATTTGTTAGTCATCAAACTAGTGAATTATCTTTGTAATCTAATTTTACTCAACTAGTAATATAACGAGTACTAGTTGAAGTTGTCAATTTTACTTGTCATATTATAGAATCTTGATATCATTCACACATTGTGTATAATCATCAATCTAACTGCAAATTCGATGTTAATCAAATTCCTTTGAAATCAACTAATGTTTCATTATCTAATGGTAATAACGTTAATCACATAGTTCATACCGAATAATATCACTTTAGTTGTTGCAAACAGTTTATTCATTGTACTTTTACTCATCAAGGAATACTTTTTTGTCAAGTAACAAAAATCAATCATCATAAATCATTTCAAAGATTACCAAAATGGACAATGCTATTTGTTTGTGAAATCCAGTCTGCAAATCTTGAAAAATTTATTTTACTTAATCAAAACGAAAAATTAATAGATAAAGCAAACAATATAACAAATAATAATTTCTTAATTACTTTAAAGTTCATTATATTTTTTAAAAATATATAAAACATATTCAATTATATAATATTTTTTTACAAATGCAAACAATTTTTAACAAAAAAAAGTTAGCAATAAATGCTAACATTGTTTATAATATAATTATTCTATAATTGGTCTAATAAATTTGTCAGTTTCTCATCCTTTTCTTTGGACTCAATTTCTTTCAGCTTTTCTTTCTCCAAATTTTCCAATACCAAAGTCCATCTATTTAGTCTACTAACTCTTTGTCATTCAATTGCTTCTTTTTCTTTTTCATCTTCAGCTGTAAGAATTTGTAAATTAAGTTGTTCTTCTATATAGATTTCATAAAGTCTTAATATTTGGAATCACCATAATTCAGATATTTTCTTTACTACTACTTGGTCTCAGCTTTGTACAGATATTATAAACTCAGGCAAAGATTCCAAATCTTTTTCTCAGTCTGTTCATTCCTTGAATTTGTAATCTAATAATCAATCACTACTAAATGATCAAGCTACAAGTCTTATCAATAAGTCCCAATCAAAATCAGGTTCAAGCTCTTGAGGTACAAGGTATTCTTTTACTTGAAACTTAGATATATAATCTAAATACCAATTTTGCTCATAAATATCTCAAGTTATTGGTCAAAAATATTTTTCAAATTTTGATATTACTTCTTTTTTTTCTTGATTTTCTTTTAGTTCCTCTACAAAAGAGTGGAAGTCAAACAACATATTCATTTTGAATTTTAATTTATATAAATATTATATATCTTTTTTCATTTTTTCAATTTTATCTTTTATCATGTCTACTCACTTCTCAAATTCTCACTTAATTTTCTCAATTTTTTTATCAACTTTATATTTATTGTTAATTTCTTCAACTTGAGTTTCTAACTTCACTTTGAAATCTTCAATCTTTTCTTCTAAATCATTGATTGTAGGTTGAATTTTATCTTTGTTTATTACTCAAAGTTTATTTTTAATTTCTTCAATTTTGGATTCTAATTTTCATTTTTCAATATTATAATAATTTGTCAACTCCTCTACTCTATCTTCGTAATTATATTCCTTTAAATCAGTAAAAAAAGATTTATTAAAATCTACTAATCAATGGAAAATTACTTTCAATTTATCAAATCATTTTGCTCTTTCAAACTTTCATTTTATTGATTCATCCTTGTACAACATAACAGTTAACTGTCATAATATAAATGCTCATATTGCTAATTTAATTTTCCTCATTTTTCTTAATGATAACAAAATAAAAGATTACTTCCATAAAAAAGTTATAAAGAATTTTATTCAGATTTCAATAGAAACTTGATTAGGTGTTTAAAAACAATAATATAATTATCTATTGAAAATAACTAAAAACTTATTATAAAAATATATTTAGATAGAAATAACCATAAATGAAAATACTATATCAAGGAATTAGTTGAGCCTACTCTCACATTGTATCAATAATAATTGCAAAAAAATTAAACCTTTCACCTAGCAGTGTTGAAGGTAAACCAAACTTTTCATCTGTTTGGCAAGGACTTGACCAAGAATCCATTGCAATTCTTCCAATTGAAAACTCATATGCTTGATCAGTTCACGAAAATATGTACAATTTTTTGAGAAATGATTGCAAAATAATTTGAGAAATTACTATGGACATAAATCACTGTCTTGCAAGTAAAGAGACCAATGTAAAAGCAATTTCTCAAGTATTTTCTCATCCACAGGCGATATCCCAATGCTATGAATTTCTAAAAAAGCATAATATAAAATGATTCCCCTATTCTGATACTGCATGAGCTGCGAAATTTGCAAAAGAAACAAATGAAGTTTGAATAGGAGCAATATGCTCAGAACACTCTGCTAATATTTATTGACTAAATATTATTGATAAAAATATTCAAGATCAAAAATGAAATAAAACAAGATTCTTGATAGTTGTAAAAAATGAAGTGAATATAATATATTCAGATAAAGTTAACAAAATTTCATTAATTTTTGAAACTAAAAACATTCCTGCATCACTTTATAAATGCTTAGGTTGATTTGCTACAAATAAAATTAATTTATCAAAAATTGAAAGTTTACCATCACTAAAAAATCCATTTAATTATATGTTTTGGTTAGACATAGAATGAAACCTAAATGATGAAGGAGTTTTGATAGCCATTGAAGAACTTAAGTTTTTTACAAAAGAAATTCAAATTTTGTGAGAATATTAATTGACATTTACAAAAAAAAATATATTCATTAGTATTTAACAAATGTTATTTAGATGAAGATAAGTAAGATAGAAGAAAATAGTGAAACTCATTGTAGAGAAAATAAAAAGTACAAAAAAGATCAATGAGTTGTCGTAAAAAGTATTATTGACAATCTTGCAAAGAATTTGATTAATCAAAATTTTTTATCAACAATTTTTACATCTTTTGACAATATTAATAAATTTCGAAAATTAAATAAAGACAATATTAATAGTTTTGAAGATTTTAAAGAGATAATATACTCTATTAATGATTATATTAATAAACATATCAATAACAAAACTATTATTAAAGATGATAAAATAAAACATAAAAAATTAATAACTATTCAACATGAAATATTAAACTACATAGTTCAAAAAAATTTAATTACGAATTTGGATAAATTTATCTTTTTGCATGAAAATATTCAAGACTGTGAATATACTCTATTTAACCGAAAACTTCAAAATAAGAATACTTGAAATTGAATAAACTATTATATAATAAATAATTTTGAAAACTATTATGCTCAACAAGAGTTACTAAATCTTTCAAATTGAGAACAAACAGTGAAGCAATTAAAGTCTGCAATAAGAAATATTAAAAATAGTGAATTTGAATTAAACTGTTATTTTTTCTATAAAAAATTACTTGATTTATATGAAAATTACTTATTAGAAGAAAATTGATTAGATTTACTTAAAAATAATACTTTAGTAGATGAAAGTATATTTGAAACTTTAAATAGTCAATGAATATCTGATAACTGACTTAAAAAAATTGTTTTATTCAATGGGAAAGTTTGTATTAGTGCACTCAATATTTTAATTGAAAGGACAAATTACAGTAAAAAATGAGGTAAAACTGGAACTTACTTGCAATTACTAAATGAAATACTGATAAAAACTACAAATAACAAAGCTATTGAAATAATTTGCAAATACATTTTAGACTCACACCCAACAGAAAGCTGATTGATCGCAATTATAGAGAAACAAAATAAATACTCCCATAGAGCCTGATTAAAGGCTTTGGAAAAATATCCTAAAAGCGACAAAGTTTTGGAAACAACAATCAAGTGTTTACCTCAATTAAAAGATTTAGCTATTAAAAGAATTAATTGAACTACAATAAATATAAATAATAACCACAAAGACCTTGCTCTTCGATTAGCAAAATTATTTATGATCTGAACTCAAATACCCAATCTTAGAAGCATAATCAAACCCATTGCTATCAATCTTACTAACCCACAAAATACTGATGATTGAATACTAAGTAATATGATTGCAATAGATAAAAATCTAGTTTGACCATTAATATGAATACTAAATAACAAAATAATCAATATAAATGAGTATGAATCATTTATAAAATCAATTGATAATATTATAAAAACTTGAAACTTCTCTACTATCTGAAAAAACTCAATAAATAAAAACTCTATTACAATAAAAGAATATGTTACATTTAGAGATTTGCTAATTGAATTCAAAAAATCTCTATTAAATAATTTCATTCAATCATTAACACCAAATATAAAAAACATCAAAAAAATGTTTAACTTAAATAATGAGTATCAAGATATATTATTGAATTGGGCAATAAAAAACACACACAATATAGATGTAATTGAGTATATTTACAAAAATTTTAATAAAGAATTAAAAGAAATATACTTTTTAAAAATAATTAAAAATTGAATAAGCAATAAAATTAAGTTTGACTTTAATAATTTTATGAAACTTTATAATATAAAACTAATTGATGAAAAAACTTTGTTTGAACGAATTGCAATAGATAATAATTTTAATTTAGACATTCAAATATTTATTATAAATAACTTTAATGAGTATTATAGTTGACTTGCTTTTAACAAATTGATCAAATTAAATATTTGAAGAAGAGAAATCATCAAAGCTATTCACAAAATCAACAATGCACATAAATCTTATATATTATATAATTCTTTAATAAGCTGATGAAATTACTATAATGAATTCTGACATTACAAAAAATACGCTGGAAAATTAACAGAAGATGAAAGTTACTACTTACTTACCAATGGAAGTCATGTTGATGAAATAATAATAGAAAACCTAAATTTTGAGAGTTTTTCATTAAACTCATTGAAAAAATTTATTACAGATATTCCATTGACTAGTGAAATAGGTCTAAACGTCTATTTGAGAAAAAAGATTTCAAAATCAGAAATAAGAACTTTTAACAATTGACTTTATGATATTATTACATTATGCAAAAGCCCAATTTTAGATACAGCAATAAAATTTATAATAAACAAAAATCCAACACCATTAGGATTGAATATGATTATCAAAAATCATCCAGATTATGCCTTAAAAGCAGCTAAAAAATGACTTAGGAAATTTCCTCACGATGAAGTCTTGATAAAAAATATTATTACATTAGTTCCAGAATTGAGAGAAGAATGATTAAAAGCTGTACAATCAAATTCAAACAATTTTGAAAAAATATTGAATGAAATTTATAAGCACAACCCAAACATAACGAAAGATATGTTAAATAAATGTGATACCAAAAGACTATTAACTCTAATAAATAATACAAAATTTGGAAATATATCCTTTGATGTTCTAATGGAGAAAAACCCAACTAATGATATACTATTTGAAATAATTAACAAATCTAACAATTTCTCAAATATTGCATTTGAATTACTAAAAAACAAAGAAAACAATATAAATTATATTATAGAATTGATAAAACAGAAATGAGAATACTCTTGGAGCGCATTTGAATTCTTATTCAAAAAAAAGTCACTTACAAAAGTTGAAACTAATATTATATTTGAATATCTAGAATATTTCTCCACCAAATACAAAAATTATAATTTTGAAATAACATTAAACAATGAAATAATCAAATACGATAAATCTTTTGTTACAGATTTTATGATTAATTATTTGACAAAGACAAAAATAAATATAACGAACATAATATATATTTTGGAATCTTGAAAAATTAGTACAAAAAACAAAGTAAGATTAGTAGAATGGTTATATGTTCTACAGGCAAAAGAGATAATTAGATTCAAGCTTTCATTCAAACAGCTAACTGAGATCAGTTTAGCGACTTCAATACCTGCACATATTCTGAGAGCATTTATGAAACAAAACAATATAAATCCACTAGATTATTCTGCATACTACAAACGAAGAAAAAACTTTAGTAATTGAAAAATAATTGATATAGAAATTTGAAAAAAACTAATAATTGAATTTAGCAAAGATAAATGAATTAATAAAAAAGTATATGATCTAATTTGCAATCAATGAAAAAAAGGAAAAATAGACATAAAATGGAGTATTAATAATAATATTCAAGAAAACATAGAAAACAGTAATAATATTGAAAACAAATGGAATAATGTAAAAAACAATCAGGCACTTTCATTTCAATTTATAAAAGAATTAATAGAAAATAAAACTATTGATAAAAGTATAATAGAAAAGATTTGAATAGAATTCGCTGAAAGCAAACCTCAATTAAATAGTGTTACAATAATAGCGCGGATTATAATGCAAATACCTTTGTTAAAAAAATATATTAAAAATTTTGAAAACAAAAAAATGTTTATTTTACAAGAAGACATAGAAGACGAAATATCTACTCTAGAATCAAAATCAATTTTATAGGTAATTTTTTGATTTTTAAATACAAATATTTATAATATTAAAGTTTAATAAATCAAAAAAAATGAAAAGAACAATATCCAGAATAATTATCAAAATACTTTCTATATACTGCATTTTCTATGTGATGTTTTTTGTATTAGCTTATGAAGTATGAAGATTTGATCAAAAATACGAAAGATGAGTTATCCCAGATGCAATAATAACAAATGAAAGTAATATAAAAGAAAATCTAAAAGAAAGAAAAAAATTAAAAATAGTAGAAAATATCAATACAAATAAAGATCTAATTAGAGAAAACTACAAGAATTACAAAATAGTAGAAAGTATAGTTAATAGTTCAATTAAAAATCAACATTGAATTGGTGACGATATACAATATGATGAAAAAACATTAGAAAGTATTTGTAAGAGTTATAAAACTATATGTTGATTAACCTATTTTTATGGATATATTGAACCCAAAGACAAATTAAAATATCAAGCAATTATTATCTACATAATTACAAAATTAAATACATTTTTAAAATATGATAGTGATATTATTGATGTATTGAATAGTATTACAATAAAAATATCTTGAGAATGATTAAGGTGATACGCATGAGCACACACTGTAACTATAAATTTAATTGGGATAAAATCTTATTGAGAATTTCGAGAAGTATTAACTCATGAATTATGACACATAGTCGACTTATGAATTATGAAAGGAAAATCTAAATCGCTACACAATAGATTTACTGAATTTTGATATCCAACATTTTCTATTGACGATCCATCTCTAAAATTCTACAGTTATAGCCGAGAAAATGAAAAAACAAAACTAAAAACAATGGAATTTAAAGATTTTGTTAGTGGATACTGAATGAGTGATCCTTTTGAAGATTTTGCAGAATCGTTCAATCTTTATCTAAATCACAAATGAGTTTTTAAGAAAATGAGTGAAAGCAGCTACATTCTATCACAAAAATATCTTTATATTGAAAAGATATTATCTTGAAATTCATTTTTCACTAAAACTAAATGATTAGATAAAATCAATAAAGATTCATTATGGAGACCTTGGGATACTACAAAGATAATTAATAAATAATTTTTTTCACAAATGTCAATTATATTATACAACAATTGCATTGCTTTTTGTAAAATTTTAAGTTTAAGTAAATGATTTATAAAAATTAAAATAATTAAGATGATTGATACAAACTATATTACAAATAATACAAAAAATATACTTTGAGAGTTTATATGAATTTCAGAACTTGAAAAGAAATTTTGGTATAATTTCAACAGGATTACTAATCTTACAGACAATAAATATAATTGAAAATCTCCAATAAAATTATTTGAAAAAGAAATTAGAAAATCAATTATAGAAAAGCTTCAAGAAATGAAAATTCACGAAAAATTATTTATAGAATGATTAGAAAAAAATAAAGGAACTGAAATCTGACATTTATGCGTATTGTATTTGAAACTAAGATCAGATGATCTAAATATTCCAAATGATTTTTTAAGAAAATATATATTAGAATCAAATTATTAAAAATAAAATTATTTGCGATTTTTTGAGTTAAATTATAAATTTAATGTTATAATTTTTCATATTAACAAAAAACAAGCACCTCTTTTGATGAGTGTACTTGTTTAATCCAATGGCAAAAATTAATGGCAAAATTTTAATGGCAAAACACTATTTCTAGTGCAATTAATATATAAACATTAATTGTTAAGTTTTCGTAAATTTATATACTATTTTTTTGTAAATTTATTAGACCAATCATTCGATATTTACACAATCTATAACATCACGAAATCAAGATATCAAAAAGGCTGCTTGATTAGTATCTTTTAATATTGATTTATCCTTATTGAAAACAAATCTAAATTTCAACTCTCAATCTCAAATTTGAAAATATTCATATTTCTCAATAAAAAATCATTTTATTCTAAGCAAGTTTTGGATCCTATCTCAGATACCAGGTTCATCCTTAACTCTAATTTCTATATACATACTATCGTCTTTAATATTCATTTTGAAATTATATTAAAGTAAAACATTTACATCATTTATAACAATATTATTGAATATTGCAATATCAATAATAAACTAAAAATATACTGTTCTTGTATTGTAATTAATTTTATTAATTTGAATATTTAACCAATCATAACCATCATAATAATCAATATACTTAGGCCATTCAATAATAACATATTCAAAATTAGAAATTAAATCAATAATTCATTTTTCAATTAAATCATTTAATTCATCAATTCTATACATATCAATATGAAGAACTTTATCTCAATAAATATTTACTAAAGTATAAGTAGGGCTTTGTACCAAATCAGGATCCAATCACAAACCACTTACAAATCACTTTGTAAAAGTAGTTTTTCATGCTCCCAGCTCTCAATTTAACAAAATATGAGAATTTTGTGAAGAAAAAGACTTTCATAAGTCGAACATTTCTTGGGGATTATTAATAGATTTTTCCATAATTTAATTTTAATTATTACAATCAGTATTGTACTCATGTAAAAAGTCATATCATAATTGTCAACATGCTCACTTTGATTCTCTTCAAAGACTTCATCTTACAGTAACTAGAATATTATTTTTGATAAGAACTTCTTTGAAATTATCAATATTATCTTTTGAAGATTCCTTGTAATCAGAAGCTGGATTTTCATTATATGCTATTAAATTAACATGAACATCATGATTTCAAATAAATTTAACTAATTGATTAGCTTGTTGTATAGAATCAGTCACTGAATCAATCATAATATACTCATAAAATAATCTTATACCAGTCTTAGCTAGATAATCTCACAAAACATCTTTCAGCTCACTTAGAGTGTATTTTTTAGCAACAGGAATAAGATTTTCACGTATATTTTGGTCGGCGGAGTGCAAACTAATTGCTAGTCTAACTTGTGACTTATCTTCAATCAACTTCTTTATTCATGGTATAATTCCTACTGTAGAAATGGTAATATGTCTTCTAGACAAAGATAATTTTGTCTGCTCAAGCATAATTTGAATTGAACTCATAAGATTATCATAGTTCAATAAAGGTTCTCACATTCACATAAAAACGACGTTTCTTACCTTCCGCAAAGTTCAATCTAATTTCTTTCAAAACTTATTTGCAACATAATTGTTTGCAAATAAAATTTGTCCAATAATCTCATTTGTATTTAAATTTCTAGTAATTCACATCATTCAAGTTACACAAAATTTACATCATATTGGACATCAAATCTGAGTTGATAAACATTGAGTAATTCTGTTAAGTTTTATATGATCTCACTTATCATGAGTATGAAACATCAAAACTGATTCTATTATATGTCAATCACTAGTAAGAAAGGAAAATTTAGTAGTATCTCAAGACTCAATTATCTTATCCAATTTAAAAGGAATAATATCAAATCTTTCATTTAACTGTAATCTAAATTCTTTTGACAAAGTAGTCATTTCATCAAAGCTAATTTTACAATTATTATATATTTCATATACGATTTGCTTGAGTCTATAAGGTTGAATTTTAAATTCTTTTCTAAATTCTTCTAATTCTATATCATTTAAAATTGATTTTTTAATCATTAATTCTAAGTTATTAATAAACTACTGCGTAAGGTGAACTTTTATTCTAGATTTTAAAGCAGGGACTAAATTATACCAAGGTGGATTAATTTCAATAAAAGCAAAATCTATTTCTGAATTTTGTAAAATAATATCCTGAGCTTGTTGTTTATTCAATCAAACTATATTATTGACAATAGAAGTCTTTATTCAATTTACATCTTTTTCAAAATCATATCACCATATTGCTTCAACTTTTGTGGGTACAACCATTATTTTTCATACCACATCTTTTTCATAAAACAATACACTGCTTTTAGATATTTCCAATAGATCCACAACATCAGATTTCCTATCTTCAATATATTTCATTATTCACTTTTCAAATTCACCTCGATTCAGATATTTGTAAGAAATATTTGCAATTATGGTTCAGTTAACCACATCAATACTATCTCAAACTGATCATGAAATAGAATAAGTATAATCTGATAAAGTTATAATATCAGAAAAAGGCAATATCAAAACATCTTCTTGGGTTTGATTTTCAACTAATAGTCTTTTCTTATTTTCGTCAACATAATTAAGCAACTTTCAAGTCAATATATCTATATCATTTTGAGAAATCGATCAATCTCAAGTTCTTTCTCATCATTCAAAATCAGATATTGCATATCAATAAACTATATCTTTGTAAATACTATCATTTAACTTTCTAATATGTAACTTTGTTCAAGCTTTTATGTTTCATCTTGATCAAATAATTTCTCATCTTTCATCTTTTATGTCAGCTTCTAATTCTACTTCAACAGATGCTTTCATGTCTTTGTTAGCCGGTATATAAAACCAGTGTTTTGCTTTGAAGATTATTCAATCTTGAGTAACAAAAGTGGTATTTGCGACCAAAGAATAGTCTTTATTTCAATCATTTACAATTCTAATCTTTCACTTTGAAGGTATTTGAGAATAGGCAATATTTTCTACTTCAGAAATCATACTATATCTTAATTCTAGATTTCAATCATAATAAGGTGATGTAATATACTTAGAATCTAAGTATTTATCTTGAGAATCTGCTGGATAAAAACGAAAATTATATATAACTTCATCCATTGTGTAGGATGGTTTTATATATATGTCAGCAGAAGGCTTAATAAAAGAATAAAACCAGTAAAATAAATATAGAACAGATATTATTTCTATTATTACTATAATATAAGAAAAATAATTTTTCTTCTCAAATAATCATATTTGTGCTTCCTTTGCAGTAAGGAAAAAATTATTCAAACTTGTTAAAACTTGTTTTAGTATAAATACTTTGTCTTGGATTATATTAGCTCATATTGTATTTAAATATTCTTTAGATTTTTTTGAAGTAGCAACAAACTTAACATTTAATCATCTTGTTTGTATTACATTCATCATAAATCTTCACAAAAAAAGATCATCAAAAATGGGATTATCAGAATCTATTTCAATAATAACCTCTTTACTTGTTTGAAGTTTTTCAATGCTTTGAATTATTTTCTTAAAAGTTACTGACTCTTTGAAATTAATCTTCATATTATTTAACTTTAGTTAGTTTTAAATAGTAATAAGCTGATAATAATGATAAAATAATTGTCCAATAGTTCTTTACATCAAAACTTCTTCAAAGTAATGATATTCAGAATCTAGAAGATACTAAATGTTGATCGTATTTTTGAAAATAGAAAACTATATTTAACATCAAAATAAATGTAATAAATCAAACTATTCAAAGTCAATGCTTCTTCTTAGTAAACTGTAATATAAATGTAATAATATAAGTCAGCAAAGCAACAATAGAAAGAAACAATCATACAGGGTAAACTTTCGAATATTTATTTAACTCACTATCCTCCATAAAAGAGGTAATTGAAAGATATGATTCAGTTTGACGTCATATAAAGTTATCTCATAAAGTAAGGAAAACTCAAAAAAATACCACACTAAGACTTGTAGCATAGAAGAATACATCAATCCGTTTTAGTCTTTCACTAGAGATTTTTACTTTTTTCAAGAACAGCACTATTGAAATTAATAGTCATAATGATACTCATATAAAACTAAATTTGAATCAATATGGCGATAAAATCAATAACAAGTCTCATATTGTCAAAGGAAAAAATAATGCACTACTAAAAAAGTAATGAAAATAATTTCAAAATAAATAAGGCAATAAAATCATTAAAGGAAAAAAATCAAAAAACTTCCAAAAGTCTAATTTAAACTTACTTGCATAGTATCTAACTAAGAACAAAAATATGAATATTGTAACAATTATTCATATTCAAGTCATATAAATATTAATTCATCATAATGTTATATAAGGAAACATTTTATTATATGTTATTTAAGATAATCAACTACTTTCGTTTCTCTTATTGCCATCACTCTTATCACTCAAGGATAATCAAGTTGATCTTCAACTTTGATTGCAATTTCTTTTACCAACTTTTCAAGTCATACATCGCTAACTTCATCAGGTTTAGCAAATACCATAATTTCTCTTCAAGCTTGCATAATAAACACTTTATCAGTTCAAGAAATAGAACTAATTAACTTCTCAAGATTAGACATTCTTTCTAAGAATAACTCTTTTGTGTTGAATCTTGCTCAAGGTCTACTTGCAGAAATTGCATCAGCAGCAGTTACGATCCAACTAATTGGTGTTGTCAAAGGAACATCATTGTGATGTCATTCTGCAGAATTTACAACTGCTTCTTCAAATCAATATTTTCTAAGAATATCTCATCAAATAGTAGAATGTCATTGTCAAGTTATTGCACTAATTTTTCATATATCATGAAGAATTCAAGCTTTTTTTGCCAATATTCAATCTAATCACAACTCATTAGCTATAAGTTCTGCAATTCTAGCAACTTCAATACTATGAACTAATAGATTTTGTCAATAACTATATCTTAGATAGAACTGTCAAATCATTTTAACAATATCTGGTTTCATAAGAGGCAATCACAAAGATTGTAATGTTTCCTCTCATTTTGATGTTAATCTCTTATCTAATCATGCGCAAACTTCATCATAAAGTTTTTTGATGTATACTGGATTTATTCTTCAATCTTTTATTAATTTTTTCAATGTTTCAGTTGCTAAGAATCTTTTTTCTGGATCATATGATGAAATTTTTACCATCATTGGAGTATCATCAATCACTAGTTCTACTCAAGTTACCTTTTCAAAATATGAAATATTTCTTCACTCTCTTCAGATTAATTTTCATTTTGTATCTTCAGAAGGGATGTCAACGTTAGAAACAGTAAACTCACTTACTTGGTCTACAGCTACTCTTGGCAATACTTTAGTAATTATTTCAGCAGCATTTTTTAGCGCTTCGTCTTGCTTTACAGTTTTGAATTTTTGTATAAATTGTGAAATTTCATCAGAATATTCTAT
>JAZHDC010000146.1:0-3075 GCA_036541305.1 Candidatus Absconditabacteria bacterium | reverse complement strand
GTTTGAATTGATTTGATTCTAATACTTTATTGTGAAAAAAGCTATATATTCAATGAAATGATTATGCAATATTTTTAGATAATTGAAACTGAAGTTATAATAATATAGAAAATGCTATTTTAGAGAAAATTAATAAGTTGATAATGTCCAGTATATTAGTATATTTAGATTAAAATTTATCCATTAATTATTGTAATTATGTTTAATCAAGAATTAGTAAATAGTATAATTGATATGGTAAATAAAATTCCATTTTATCTTCCACAAGAAAAAGATGATTTTATTCATAAATTGAAAACAAATACTAATCAAAATACTCAATTAATATACGAAAAAGTATTATGACAATATAATTACTATTTGGATAATAAATCTTACATTGACTCCAGATTGTTAGAGATAAAAAAAGAGATGCTTTTACACTATCAAAATGAACAAAATAGAATTAGTAAAGACCTTATAAAAAAAGCAGAGGACAAAGAAAAGGAAAATGATGTTGAAAGTCTGCTTAATTTCTAATAAATCAAAGTGGTGTTTTGTATCTAATTTGTACTTGAAAAAAATAATGTAATCAATATATTATTAGCTATCCAATTTATTTTTTTTTGTTAAGAAAAATGTCGATTACATTGGACGAGTTAAATCACATTGCAAAGTTAAGCTGTATACAAATTGATGATTCAGAGAAAGAATCTTTTTTGAATAAACTAAATTGAATACTTGAATTTGTTTCACAATTACAGCAAGAAGATGTCGAGTGAATAGCTCCTTTAGATCATCCATTAGATAATGTAACTCTAACTCCAAGAGAGTGAGTTGTAGAATTCCCTAATAGAAAAGATTTATTGAAAAATGTAAAACATAAAATTAAAGATGGTGGAATAGTGATAAAATCACCTATAAAATCGTAAATATATTGGTATTTTTTATTCAATTAAATAATTTAAAAGAATGGCCGGAGAAAAGAAGCCTTTGGACAAAGTGAGAAATATATGAATTATTGCTCATATTGACGCTTGAAAGACAACAACAACTGAAAGAATTTTGTTTTATACTTGAAAGAAACATAAAATTTGAGAAGTTCATGATTGAGCTGCTGAAATGGATTGGATGGAACAAGAGAAAGAAAGATGAATTACAATTACTTCTGCTGCAACTACTTGTTTTTGGAAGGATTGTCATATAAATATTATTGATACTCCATGACATGTGGATTTTACTGTAGAGGTAGAAAGATCGCTTAGAGTTTTAGATGGTTGAGTAGCTGTATTTGATGCAAGTCAATGAGTAGAACCACAATCTGAAACTGTTTGGAGACAAGCTGATAAGTATGGTGTTCCAAGAATAGCATTTGTTAACAAAATGGATAAGCTTTGAGCTGATTTTTTCATGTCACTTGACTCTATAGAGCACAAGCTTACTGATAAAGCTGTAGCTATTGCAATTCCAAATTGACAAGCTAATGAGTTTGAATGAATAGTAGATCTTACTAAAATGAAATATTATACATTTGGTGGTAATCAATGAAGTGAACAATTTGAAAGCGATATCCCTGAACATATGCTGGAAACAGCCGAACATTATAGAGAGTTACTTATTGATAAAGTATCATCTTATGATGATGAATTAGCTGAAATGTACTTAGATGGTAAAGAAATACCTAGAGAAATGATTATTAGAGCATTGAGAACTGGTACAGTAAATAATGATTTGTATCCTGTACTACTTGGTTCTTCTTTGAAGAATGCATGAGTGCAAATGGTTTTGGATTATGTAGTAGAATTATTGCCAAGTCCATTGGATAGATGAATTGTTGAAGGTAAACATCCTGATACAGAAGAAGAAATCTCAAGAAAACCTTCTGATCAAGAACCTGCAGCAATGCTTGCTTTCAAGATTATGAATGATCCATTTGTAGGAACTCTTACATTTGCTAGAATTTATTCTTGAGTTGTAAAATCTGGAGACACATTATTGAACTCTTCAAATTGAAAAAAAGAAAGAATATGAAGACTTATGTTGATGCACTCTAACAAGAGAGAAGAAATAAGTGAAATATCTGCATGACATATTTGTGCATTCTTGTGATTGAAAGATATTAGAACAGGACAAACATTGTGTGACATAAAATCTCCAATTATTCTAGAGCAAATGGAATTCCCTGAACCAGTGATTTCTATAGCTATTGAGCCTGCTACAAAGAAAGATCAAGAAAAACTATGAATTGGTTTATGAAAATTAACATATGAAGATCCTTCTTTGAGAGCTTATACTGATGAAGAATCTTGACAAACTATTATTTCTTGAATGGGTGAGTTACATTTGGAAATCGTTGTAGATAGACTAAAAAGAGAACATAAAGTAGAAGTGAATACTTGAAAACCTCAAGTAGCTTACAGAGAGACTATCATGACTCAAGCTAATTGAGAATGAAAATTTGTAAGACAAACTTGATGAAAATGACAATATTGACATTGTTTATTAAAAATTGAGAAAATTGCTGAAGAAGAAGGAAAGAATTATGAATTCGTAGATGGATTGACAGGATGAGTTATTCCTAGAGAGTATGTGCCAGCTATTGATAAGTGAGTACAAGAAACTATGAAAAAATGAATTCTTGCTTGATATCCTATTATCAATACTAGAGTTACAGTTTATGATGGTTCTTACCATGAAGTGGATTCATCAGAAGTAGCATTTAAAGTTGCTGCATATAAAGCATACAAGGATGCGTTCTTGAAAGCTACACCAGTTATATTAGAACCAATTATGGATCTAGAAGTTACTACTCCAGAAGAGTATGTATGAGATGTAATGGGTGATTTGAGTTCTAGAAGATGAAGAATTGAATGACAAGATCAAAGAGGTAGAGCAGTAGTTATCAAAGCTAAGGTTCCATTGTCAGAAATGTTTGGATATACTACAGAATTGAGATCTATGACACAATGAAGAGCTGCACCATCTATGCAATTTTCTAAGTACGATAAAGTACCAGATGGGATTGCAAAGAAAATTATTGAAGAAAGAGCATGAAAAGTGAAAGGACTTGATGATGAAGAATAATATCAAATTTAA
>JAZHDC010000145.1:0-3047 GCA_036541305.1 Candidatus Absconditabacteria bacterium | reverse complement strand
TAATTCAATATTTATTATTTTAAATATATCAAATGGCAAAATCTATAAAAAAACTACTAAAATCATTTACTCTAATTGAGTTAATTATTGTAATAGCAATTATTGCAGTACTATGAGCAACTGCATTTTTGCTATTGACTCAATGGATGAGTAAAGGAAGAGATGCTCAAAGAATATCTGATTTATCTACTATCAAAACAGCTCTAGATATAGCTTTGAGTAAAAACGACACACTTCCTCTACCAGATGAGACCAATGTATTGCTATATTCGTGAACGAAGTTGCTTTATCAAGGTAAGTTTGGGGACGATGTAGTAAAATCAATATGAACTTTAAATAAAGTACCAAAAGATAGACAACGTGGTCTGTATGAATATTCATTGCTTGATGATAAAAAGACTTATGGTGTAAGAGCATTGATGGAGAATGAGGATTATTCAACATTATTTGCTAGTGTTCATGCAGATGATTCAGATTCTGTGTATAGGTTTATATGAAAGAATATGGTATGAAAAATAGTTGAAGATAAGTTTGTATTTTTGCCTTCTTTATTCATAAGTGGATATATTAATAATAAGTATGATTTGTTAGATTGATTAGATGTATTTGTGGGAAGTAGGCCTTGAGAAATGAAAAAAGCCTGATTAGCAAACTCAAGTATCAATGATGAAATTGAAGCAATGCTACTAACTTATTGACTAAGTTCACATGAGATAACTAGAATAATAAAAGAGTCTAACTCTTCATACAATCCTAAAATAGAAAATAATAAAATACTAGTCGAATTCAATACATCATCTTTCACTGATTATAATAATACTTCTAGCTTTAATAATAATCTTCAATTAACTACTTCCCTACAATGAAATAAAATCCAAGACATAAAAACTATTTGAACTGTTGATTCATTAAGTTTTCAAATATGAGGTGACAATTATTTATTTGTTACAAATCATTTTAGTTGAACAAACTATATACAGAATTCAGTATTGTATAAATGGAACTGATCACAATTTGTGAATCATCAGAATATTCAAACTTATTGATGAATGTGAATTACATTTTTTGAAAAAGAATGAAGTTCTTATTTATTTATCGTAAACCATCGCAATTGATCAAATCTTACTCAAAATTCTGTATTGTATAAATGGAATTGATCACAATTTGTTAATCATCAAAACATACAAACAATAGGATGAATATTTTCATCAGTAAAAGAAATTGACAATGAATTATATTTGTTTGTAGCCAATTATTGGAGTTGAACTACTTATACACAGAATTCAGTATTATATAAATGGAATGGTTCACAATTTGTAAATCATCAGAATATTCAAACCACAGGTTGAAGACAATGAAAGTTTATTCAAATCTGAGAGGATAATTATCTTTTTGTTGTACAATATCGTAATAGTTCAAGTTGGATAATGGATTCGATATTATACAAATGGAATTGAACTAGCTTTGTAAATCATCAGAATATTCAAACTAATTGATGAATAAAAGCAGATGTAAGACAAATAGACTGAAATGTTTATTTAGCAATTGCTAATCAATATAACTGATCTAGCCATAACATCAATTCTGTATTATATAAATGGAATTGAACAAACTTTGTAAGCCATCAAAATATTCAAACTACTGGATGAACAGATATCAAATTTTTTGATATTGAATGAGATGTGTATTTGTGAATAGCAAATAATTATGACTGATCTACCCGTATTGTGAATTCATCATTATACAAATGGAACTGAACTCTGTTTAATTTACATCAGAGTTTCTCTACAATTTGATGAGCTAATATAAATCAATTTAAACTTCTTGATAAATATTATTTATATTTAGGTAATTTACTAAATAATTCTAATTTAAACTACTTAGATTCATATTTATATAGATTTGATTATGTATCTAATAGTTTATCATGATCTTTAGTATCAAAATCAGAATCTAATATAGATTTGTGAAATTTATGAAAAATTTTGACTTTGAATATATCTGAAAATAAGCCAGCATGAACAGATATCAAATACCTACCAAGTTTCGATAATTGAATTAGTTACAAAACATTTATTGATTGAAATTGGCAATTGACAAGTACTTCTCAAGTATCGACTCAATGAATGAGTTCCCAACAGCTAAAAGATGCATTGGAATGAAATAATAATCTTACTGGATCAAAGTTGTGATTTTATGTATACATGTCTACTAATAATAATTCGATACAACCTACCTTAAGCAATATTGAAGTTGAATATGAGAAAAAATAAGTATTTTGTAGTTTACATATTTAATATTCTCAAAATTTAAATATTATATCTTAGTTTCTTTAATTGTAATATTTTTTCATCTAGACAAAAGCCAGTTCCATTTTTTTTGTCAAAGAATTAAGTCTGTAGTTCAATTGCTAAAAATATTTATTCAATATTCTCATGGAGTTCAAAGTTTTTCTATTAGTATTTCTTCAATAATTTTACTGTCATGAAATCTAATTTTTCCAAGTTTAGACTTTATAATATTTTCTAGTGATAAATAAGCCCAATTCAATGGAATTAGAGTATCTATTCATGCATCACTAAAATATTTTAGATCAAACTTTATATTTTTGCGAATCATAGGTTCTCTGTTACCAAAGTTTAGCAAATAGTACTTCCACATAGTAGTTTGCTTTTTCCAAATAGGGAATCATTTGTGGAATTTGTTTATTTTAGATTGATTTTCAGTAAGTTTGTAATCTGTTTTGTATTTATCAAATATTTTTTTTATATTTTCAAGTTCACTATAATCTCATACAAATCAGACTTTTCATACTAATGAGTATTCTAGACAGTATTCTTGCAGATAAATCTGGAAAAGATTGATGATTTTGGGATTTTTGTCTACCAAAATATGTTCAAAAACAGTAGGCACCAAAATGTAATCAACTTGCTTATCAAGATAATCCACTCATTTGTTGACCTGTTCCAGACAAAATTTGTAATCTTTATCACCATAAGGTCAATTGTTCCAGTCTCGATAAATATAATATTCGTGGTTCAACTTAG
>JAZHDC010000144.1:0-3063 GCA_036541305.1 Candidatus Absconditabacteria bacterium | reverse complement strand
AAATATTACAATAATTTGTATTGTGATTATGATAATGGTTATTATATAACAGAGTATTCTTCAGATTATTATACTGTATCTAAATATTTAGATTATAATACCAATAATTGTCATACACAAGGTATATACAAATATTGTGAAGCAGATGTTATCAAATCAAACAGTTCTTATTATGATTTTTATGATTGTTATTATGATAGACATCTTTGAGAAACTTATTGTAGATTTCCTTTCATAAAAACAAAAAAGTATATATCTTCAAAATATTGTTATACAAATTCTAATAATTATTACAATGATGATTATTATTATGATGATGATTATTATAATGATAATCGGTACTCATGAGATAAAAAGTGTGATTGGGGCTATGCAAACTATGGAAATAGTTGTTATAAAATAGTAGTTCCTGACAATGCTTCATTGCATCCTAGTGGTAAGTCATGGGAGTGTAATCGGTGATACGAAAAATATAATTCACAATGTAAAAAAATATATGTTCCAGTAAATGCTTCGTTACACTCAAGTTGAAAATACTGGGAGTGTAATCGATGATACAAAAGAGATTGAAATAGTTGTAAAAAAATATATGTACCTAATAATGCTTCATTGAATTCTGCCTGAACAGACTGGAAGTGTAATAGTTGATACTATAGAAATTGAAATGTTTGTTTAAGTATAAATTTACCTCCAAATTCAAGTTACAACTATTATTGAGATGGACGGGATTGTAATTATTGATATTATAAAAGTTGAAACTATTGTATAAGAAATTATTAATATTAAAGACTACACTAATTGTGTAGTTTTTTTGATAACAAAAATCTTGAATTTGAAATTAATAAATGTATATATTATATATTTAATTATTATTATCCCTTAATGTTTAAATACCGAATTAAGAAATTACTTGGAATAATTATTATATTGACTACATCCATTACTGTTAACTTCTCATTCGCTCAAGAAAACAATTCTTCCAATCGAATCAATCAGGATGTGGATTGAATGATTGAAAGTGTTTGAAGTATGAAAAGTGATGTACAGAATACAAAATACAATGAGATTAGTTGATGATGAATAAAATGAACACTTGAATCAGTTTCCGAATTAACAACTCCTTATATAAACTGGATGATATATATTTGATTAGCAATGGCAATTATTTTGATAATATTTAATTGATTGTTAATTGTTCTTGCCCCTGCAAATGATTCTTATGTAAGTAAAGTGAAATCAAGAATGATATACATTATTATGTGAATAGTTGTTCTTACTTGATCTGCAGTAATAATTAGAATAGTATTAGCTATTATTCAAAATTTATTTTAAAAAAATAATATGAACAAAATATTTAGTAAAACATTTTTAACTATTATTTCATTATTTATTCTTAACCTTGTGTGATTTTTCAGTTTTGCGGCACCAAGTATAGATAGTTTCAAGAATGATCTAAATGTGTACCAGGTTGATAGTTGAGTTACCGCAGATAACTCGCTTGAAGACAATATTCGTGAATTATTTTCTCCATGAAATAGCACTTGAACTCTTTGGGTAGTTCTTAGAAATATTGGAGTTTGATTTTTAGTGATTTTCTTGATTCGGACTTGATTTATGTTTATGTCATCTAACTGAGACGAAGGTTCTATAAAGAAAGCTAGAATGAACTTACTTTATATAGCTTATTGAGCTTTTTTGTATTTTTGAGCAATGTGAATCTTAGACTTAATAAACTTTGATTCATTAACATCAAAAAATGTCGTAAGTAACTTACAAACTTGAGCTTTTTTCCAAATATTACTTTTTTTCAAGGTATTAATATTTTTCTTAGCTATAATTCAGATAATGTATTATTGATTCAAAATTATTAGAGCTTTTGAAAAAGAAGATAAAATCAAATCTTGAAGAAAATGAATTCTTAATGTAATTATTGCTTTAATTTTGATTAAAGTTATTGATTATTTATATTTTGTTGCTGCTGATACACAAGATTTCAAATCTAATATAACTTGAATTATTACTACTGCTTCAAGGCTTTTGTGATATGTTCTTTGATCATTGATAATAATAATGGTACTTTATTGATGATTACAAATGGTTTTATCAAGATGAGAAGACGATACTTGGAAAAAAGTTATGACAATTTTCAAAACCATATTTTTAGTAGTTTTGATATTAATGCTATTTTTACTTATATCTCATCAAGTGATAACAGAGTATGCATCTTAATTTAATTATTAATTAACAAATATGAAAAACAAATTACTTAATTACTATTATTTTATACTTTGAAAATTAGCTAAAAGATATATTCAAAGACATAAACCTGAAATTATTGGCATAACTTGAAGTGTATGAAAAACTTGATTAAGAGCAATTATTTATACTGTACTCCAAAAAGACCTAAAGAATAAAATAATTTATTCATCACCTAAAAATTTTAATTGAAGATTTGGATTTAGTTTGTCTATATTGAAGATTGAAGATTATTCTCCTTGAGTTTTAAGTCTTATCGCGGTTTTTTTTGTTGCCCTTTACAGATCATTGTTTTGGTGAAAAAAATATAATGTAATTGTTTTGGAATATTGAATCGATGAAATTTGAGAAATGGACTTTTTATTATCTATCGCAAAACCTAATATTTCTATTTTTACAAAGATTGATAAGGTACATTGTATGAATTTCGGTAGTCCTGATGTTACTGCCACAGAAAAATTTAAGTTAATGGAAAATGCAAAAGATGTAGTTATCTTGAATTATGATGATAGTTATGCTAGAAGTTGATATTCAAAAATTAATGTAGATAAATTTTTTTATTCTACTCAACCTGAATGAAAAAATGTTGATATAGATTTTCAAGATGCAACTTTAATTGAAGATAATTGAAGAATTTACTCTAAGTTTAATTTGAGAATAAAAAATAAATTCTTATTTGTGAAAACTAATTTGCTTTCTAGAGAGTCATATTGATATACTTGAGTTGCAATACTTATTTTAGATATTTTATCTAATAAATTAAATAGTGTGTCATTTTTGCAAGATCATCCTTGAAGTGAAATACAT
>JAZHDC010000143.1:14555-16250 GCA_036541305.1 Candidatus Absconditabacteria bacterium | reverse complement strand
ATACTTAATTTTATTCTTACTTTGACTTGACTTTTCTCATAATAAGACTCCGAGAGTGAAGGATACAGAAATGATTATTGTATCTTTCCCTTTTTAAGGGAAAGACCAAAGATAGGGTTCAACAATACAACCAAAGACCGAAGAAGGGGTGTAACAGTAATAGTCAATAGCGATAGCGATTGGAGATTGTTGTTGATTATCACTACTATGTTCTATCTCCCATTGCAATCTGCTAAATTGCGATAGAAGATTATTGTAGATTATTTATACTATGTACTATTTACCATCTCCTATCCGCTAATTGCGAAACAATTCCCTATCGTAATCTGCTAATTATGAATATAATATAAAAAATTTAATTTGCAATGAAAAATTATAATGACATCATATCATTTACAATATAATTAACTATTCTAAATCTGTAAGAATCTCATACTGGTAATCAAGTTTTTGTAGATTTCCAGATAGAATTTTTTTCTCTATATGATTTGTTCAGAAAATCTACTAACTCTTTTTTTGTATAATTTTTTCATAATTTTTCTAAAATAAGCTTCGTAAAATCCCAATTTCTATCTATGTAAAATAAATACGCACTTACTTCTACTTTCAGTGAAGCAGTATTTACTCATTGAAATTTTCCACAAAAATCCAAAATATTTATAATAGTAATAAAGGATAGATTATCTCATGTTTTTCATTTAAATGTCATATGATTAGTATATAATCGTTTCAAAACATCAAATTTATCAACAAATCATATAACAGAATCAATAATTCTGGAGTTTATAAGATATAATTCATGTGAATTTAACATAAACTTTACTTTTACAACATTAATTTTTTTGCACTTTCAAGAATGATTCAGTACTTGTAGTAGATAAGAATAACTCAAACAGTCTCAACAATCAGTCTTGAATAAATAACAATTATTAATTATCATATTATATGCTTCATACTCTGATGAAAAAATAGGAAAAACCTTATCTATAAGTCTACAGTTTTCTCTTAGATAATCTTTGGTTGGAAAATTAAAAACCTTACTAATAGATCTTGCACAATCGTTTTTAGATAAATTATACTTATTTAAGTAGTTAGCGTCAGTATCAAAATTAGATTTTATACTATCCATATAAATTTACCATTAAATATAAAAAAAGTCATAATAAATATTTTTTTTCTTTTGTCAAATTGTTTATTGTAAAAAAACAATTAAATCAATATATAAATAATACTAATTAATTAAATACAACAAAACTATAAGAAAAGTCAAAGAATGTTACACTTTCTGTTGACTTTAATAAAAAAATATGTAAATAGTAGTTATCGTTAACCTTTATTAGGAGTTAGTAATGAACAGCTCTCAGTTTATCGCAGTTTACGAGATCAAGGACATCAATTCCAAAAACGAATTCGAAAAATTTATGGAAGAAAATGAAGGCAGGCAACTTTCGGGGCCGGCGAACAAGATCATCAAAAATCGTATGAAAAATTGGTAAAAATTAGGCATTAACGAACAAACCCTCGGTGTATTTCACTTGAGGGTTTCTTTATGGAGGAAAAACATAATATATCCCTAATCGTCATCGTCATCCAAATCCAAATCCAAATTATTAGTAAGAATAATAGTATAGGATTACGATGTGGATGTGGATACGGATTTGGGTTTTGTTGTTATATTTTATAATTATTATTCTC
>JAZHDC010000143.1:0-14455 GCA_036541305.1 Candidatus Absconditabacteria bacterium | reverse complement strand
CCTAATCCTAATACTAATCGTAATCCTAATCCTTTTTATCAGTAAGAATAATAGTTCAGGATTACGATGTGGATGTGGATGCGGATTTGGGTTTTGTTGTTATATTTTGTAATTATTATTCTCCCTAATCCTAATACTAATCGTAATCCTAATCCTTTTTATCAGTAAGAATAATAGTATAGGATTACGATGTGGATGTGGATGCGGATTTGGGTTTTGTTGTTTTTTCTTATTTTAAATTATTTATCATTCAAATAAGCATCTTTGAGATATTCTCGCAACATTGATATAAATCTTGATAATTATTATTCATTAATCATAACTGAGATAAAATATTTAAAATTCAGACAACTTCATAAACACAACCTCTAGCAATTACATAAAAACGCCTTTTATCTGGTTTAGAATATCTACCTGCTCACTCTGAAATATTTAATACAATACTTATACTTGCTCTTTTTAGTTGATCTTTCAAGTATATGTCTATTTTTTTGTTTTCAATTATAAAACAAAGAATATTCTTATTTAATTTTATAGCTTCTTGGTACACATTGAGTTTCTCAAAATCAAACATTTTATTATACTTATGAAGTAAATCACAAATATAATAAAGATTATCTTGAAGAAAAACATTGACAAATCAAAGAAAAAATAATAATAATTCATCTTGGTTTTCTTACAAAACTTATAATATGTTATAGTGATTACATTATCTAATACTAATCCTGATATACGAAAAATTATTGTTTAGGTAACACTATTGGCGTGTCACTACATTTGTATAATTATTGTTTCCCTCTAACTTACACTTGAACTCAAACTAAAACTGTGTTAGTTCTAGTACCCAGTTCAAGTTCAAGGTTCTAAAATTATACTGCCCCCTAATCAAAATCGTCATCCTACTCCTCATCCAAAATAGCAATAGCAATAGCGATAGCGATTGTAGATAGTGTAGATTATTTCTACTATGTTCTATTTACTATCGCCATCTCCTAATTGCGAAGCAATTACTCTAATCATTTCAATATTTCTTGCTTCAATGCATCCAAACCAATTTTTTCATTGGCTGAAACAAAAATAGGATTGTAAATACGGAATTCTTTTTTCAATGCTTGAATTTGCAGCTCTGATACTTTATCAATTTTGTTGAACACATAAATCTTTTTTTGATTTGCTCAAATTTTATCTAAAATATCGTTTACAACACTAATTTTGTCTTTTATGTGCAAATCATTAGCATCTACTACGACCAAAAGCAAGTCACTCTCAATGCTGTCTTCCAAAGTTGACGAAAAAGCTTCAATCAAATTTGGTGGCAAATCTCTAATAAATCCAATTGTATCACTTAGAAGTATTTCCTTTCCATTTCCCAACTCATCAGTAAAAACAAACATTTTACCAACGCTAGTTCAAAGTGTTGCAAATAATTTATCTGCAGCTAATACTTTTTTGGTAGTCAAAGAGTTCAATAAAGATGATTTTCAAGCATTTGTATAACCTACAATTCATACTGTTTGGAAGTTTTTTCTTTTTCTATTCTCTCTATGTAATGCTCTACTCTTCTTATAAACTTCAAGTTTTTTCCTTATTTTTAGCTCTTTATCTTGCAAATGTCTTTTCATAATCTCACTATTTGTTTCTCACAATCATCTTGCTAGCTTACTTCCTCATCATTGACGAGATAACTCAATTCCCATACCAAAAATTCTTGGTCACATATGCTTGATACTGGCAAGTTCGATTTGTAGTTTTGCTTCTGTATTTTTTGCGTGTGCTTCAAATATTTTCAATATCAAGTCTACTCTATCCCGAGCTTTTACTTTTCATTTTGCTATAAACTCATTGATATTGTAGATTTGGTCAGGTTTCAAAATATTACCAATTATCAGTAAGTCTGCTCACTCTCTTTCCATTTCATCTTTGATTTCTTGTAGTTTTCACTTTCAAATATATGTATTGTAGTCAGGATGTGATCTTTTTTGGATTTTTCTTATTACCACAAATCATTGGTATGTAGAAACCAATCTTTCCAACTCTTCCATTCTCAAGGCCATTTCATGCTCATCAACGTCATCTATAATAATATCTGCTAATATAACTTTCAATGTCATCTTCCTATATTCATAATAAAATCTCTCAAATATAATACATTATTTCCTTACTTTTTCAATACAAAATATGTTCTTGATTTTCTATTTTTTCCTTAGTTGACAATGGGGTTCTTGTTTATTTCAAACTCAGCAAACATGGCTTTTTATTTTCAAAGATAAAAAACAAAATAAGTGCAGTTTTGAGATAAAAAAATAAAGTCTAATGAAATTGCCCAATCAATGTAGCAATCAAAAAAGAATTTTCAAAAACATATTGACAAATATTGTTTATTAGATAAATACTAATATTTAAACTTAATGGAAAATAGATGTGAAACAAAATAAAAGAACCGCAACTAGACCTAGCATTACCTATTGAAAGTGGAATTTTGGACTTGAAATCTCAGCAAATTTTGGAAAAGGAACCAAAGGACAGGATCAAATGAATAAGCGCATTTTTGAAAAGAGTGGAAGATGAAATTCCAGAATCTGACATAACCAAAACATTGATAGAAATACTTACAAGAATACCAGTTGGTGGACAAATATGAGCCGACTCAATTAAAGTAAAAGAAGAATGATACGAATATTTGGATGTAGTTTCCAAAAAGAAACTAATTGTCTACAAGATCAAAAAAATCTACAGCAATGAGTACCAAAACCTAAGTGATTATGAAAAAAGCACAATAAGTGAAAAAGCATATGTAAAAGCTAAATTCCAAGAACTGCATAAACTTATGAAAAAAGTAAGTTATTTTGGATTCATTATTATCAAAGTTTTGGAACGGTACAAACCAAATAATGAAATAAACAAAATTATGATAGAATATATTAATTTGATGATATCACAAACTGCCGAAGACAAAACTGATATTTGTCAAACTATAGACGATTTTTGTACAAAAGACGAAGCAAAAACAATATTTTTGATACTTGAAAAAATCTGAGTAGACAAAAAAATTATTTGAATGTTGAATTACGAGTACAATAATTTTGATGCAATTGAACAAGAAATAATAAACTCAAACAAAAGCCGCGTTCCTGAAAATACTGAGGATAGCTTAATATGATTTGAAGAAGTGAATGACTGAAAATTAAATATGAATTTGCATATAATACCACTTACTATAATTAATTGATCTAAAATATTTGGTATTGAAAGAACTAGAACAATTTATAGAAATAGCTTTGACAAAATTATAGAAAAAATTACTACTACATCTTGATGAGTAGAACCATCTCATAATGGTATATTTACATATAGATTACATACTTTGAATAGTATCAATAAAAGATTGAAAATATGATGAAGCGAATCTCAAGACACCAAAGACAACTGAGATTATACTTTCCAAAACAACTTAATTTGGGATGTAGAGTGAATTAGTGATGAAGATTTTGTGAATATGTGAATTATTCTAAAATCTATTGACCATACAATCAATCTTAGCAACAAATGACTCAAACCTTTTGATAAAAAATTACCACTTCCATTTAGTGGTGATATTGAATACAAATGAATATTTTGTTTGAATGCATGATTAGAAGATACTAATCTATTATTATTAGTTGACAAAAAAACTTGAAAACAATATGTAAGACTTTCATTAGTATGAACAGACCAAGATCAATATATTTATACTATATCACAGATTTCATACTACTTGAAACACAAAAAAACAATCAAAAGCACTCAGCTATATTCAAATATATATCATGAGTATAATGTTTTGAGAACTCAATGATCAGAACAATTTAACATCAAATTTTTTGACGAACAATACAAATCAATTATCAAACAATTAATATTCCCACTTTCCACTCAATACTATCAAAAATATGGTAAAATGTGAAATGCTAAAAATAGTTTGTTAGTATGACTTTATGGTACAGGAAAATCACAATTTCTGATAGAATTACTTAGGAAAAAAGAGTTCCCAGTTAACTGAAATTGAGAAGTGTTGAACCTAAATGCTAATGTAATTTCACTAAGTATTCTAGAATTTATGGAATTATTGAAATCAGAAACTAACTGATTCAAAAATAGACTTACAGAAATATATGAAAATACTAGAATTCCAATTATTCTAATTATTGAAGATTTGGATACAATGGTAAATGAAAGTTGAGGTTGAGCAAGTTTGTATACTCAAGCATTAACATTGTTCTTTGAATGAGTATGACACTACCCTATCAAAATAGTAACTACTACAAATTATCCACAAGAATTCCCAACAAGACTTTTGAGACCAAATAGAATCGACAATGTTATAAACTTTTCACTTCCATTGAAAGATGAAATATTAATAGAACTACTAAAAGACCACTTTCATAGAAATCAATTAGATAAACATTTGGAGTTTGAACAATTAGATAAATTTTTGGATAAAATGAAATATTTTACACCAAGTCATATTAGCTCATTTATGAAATTAATTAAAAGTCATATAGATTATGAAATTGAATTCAATACTGATTACAAAATCAGTACAGATGAAATAGAAAAAGTATTCCATGAAATGCCAGTACCATTAGATGATATCAAAAAAATGCAAAAATGAATCAAAACATGGCTAGAAAGTCTTACTCAACAATGAAGCTGAGCAACAATTGGATTTGGTAATAGAGGGAATTTAGATGGGCAAAAATGAACAGAAATTCAAGCTAGAAAAAAATAATTAATTTTTAACTTTTTTTGTTTTGATTATGAAAAAATTACTTCTAATGATTATGATTACAGCGTCTTGTGTATGATGTATATATGCACAAGATATGAATCTTAGTACAAAAGAACAATTATTACTAAGTAAAATGCAATTGAAGATTGTTTGAAATATGAATAAGTGATGAATTGAATACTTAGAAAAAATAGAAACAAATCTATTAGAAAGTAATAAAAAAGAAAATAATAAATTACTACCTTATTTATTAGAATTTTTAGATAAGCAAAAAGAATATTATTGAATTAAAAATGAAGATATTGAATATAATAAATGGTTGGAAAAAGATACAAATGAAATAAGCAATATTGATAATAAAAAAATAAGAAATCTACGAGTAGATCGAGTAAATGAAGAAAGAATAAAAAGAGGTAAAAATAAGCTTGAAATAGAAAACAAACTAAATTGGACTGCTTCAGTTTGGTCAGACAATATGATGGAAAAAATAGATATGACTCATAAAAGATTTAGCACTGATAAATACTACAACTTTGAATCTATCAAAAATTGGTTTTTAGATAAAAATATAAGCTTCAAGCTTATCAACAGTACAATGTTTTGTGAAAACATATGAGTTTCACCATTTAGATGTTATGATGGAAATTGTGAAGAAGCTATTATTGAAGGATTGAGAAAATGATTTGAAATGATGATGGATGAACAATTTCAAGATTACAAAGCACATTATCTTACAATAATAAATGGAAATTTCAAAATTATTTGATTTGGATTGTCTGTAGATTATGATAAGTGATTAGTATTCTATACTGCTCACTATTGAACAGAATTAGAATAAAATTTTTACACAAATAAAACAATTGGAAGAGAAAAATATATTACAAAAAATGAAATGTCAATCAGAATATATACATATCTATAAAGATGAAAAAATAGTGAGTAAGCCACATCTATCAACACAGACTATTGAAAATACTTGCCAATAGGTATTTTTGTGTTGTAATTAAGATGATTTTTTCTATAAGTGGTTTATGCCCTATTTTATTTAATTTGTAATACTATAAGATGGCAAAAGATATAAACGAAGTATTATTGGAGAAATTATCTCAGATGGAAGAAACTCTATGAAAAATAGAGTGAGAAATTAGTGAGACAAAAAGAAAGACAACTATCAGGTTTTATGTAACTTGGTGAATCTTTGGATTGGTTGCTATTTACATTCTTTGGTTTTATGTTATGGTAAAATCATTTATCAAAGAAGTATCTAGTGAAGATTTTGTAACTATGGTTCAACAAAAAGTAGTAGAAGTAACTCCTACAATTGCAACTAACTTATGAAAAGCATTACAAAACTCTGCACCAAAGATCTATGATCAATTGGAAGGAAGAGTACAAGAATTTATTCCACAAATGGCTAATAGTATCACTGATGATGTATTACCAAAATTCTTAGACCAAATGAAAGAAAAGTCAGACCACTACTTAGTAGAAATTACTGATTGAGCTCAAGTAGCAGTAGATGAATTCTTGAAAAAGAATTTACCTGAAATCAATCAAGGAATCAATGATTCATTGAAAACTATTGGTGACAATGCAACTATTGACGACAGACAATTAGAAGAAATCAAAAATTTAGTAGCTGAAAAACTAGACGACAGTATCAACTACTATGTAAAAGAAAAATTGTGAGCAAGTATTGAACAATGTGTAATTCAAACTGAACAAATCTTCAATTCTATTGATGAGTTCAAGTGAATGCCAGAAGATGAAAGATCAGCATATGCTTTCTCTATGTTTAGAGGATTCGTAGACTGACTTGAATATCTAAAAACTGGAAAATTACCAAATTGAATGAATGCAACTAGCGCAAATACAAAATCATTTGAAGTTGGTTCACAAGAAGAAAAATTATATCTTGAATATTTACTAAGATCTGAAAATTGAACTGCAAAAATGCCAAAATTGACTACTCAAAACTGGTGGAAAGCATATGATATTGAAGTAAGAGCTAAAGTATATGCAAGATTACAAGCTGAATGATTAACATACTAATCAAATACATTTATGGGTTACAAAAGTCTATCGTTATTGATAGGCTTTTTTAGATAATTGAAATAGCAATTGCAATAGGGAATTGCGTAGCAATTAGCAGATAGCGATAGTAAATAGTACATAGTTCAAGTAATAAGTTCTAGGGGAATAATTATAAAGTCTAAACCTTGAACTAAAGACTCAAACTAGAACTCACACTATTGCGAAGCGATTACAACAATCTCCAATCGCTATTGCTATTCAGCAGATTATTCAGTACTTAGGGAGAATTGCTACGCAATTAAGGGATTGCGATAGTAAATATATAGTCGCACCCCTTCTTTAATCTTCCCCTCAGAGATGGGAAGATACAGTAATGGTTACTGTATCCTGCCCTTTTGAAGGGAAGGAAAAAAGGAAGGGTTCAATAATCTACTATAATCCCCAATCTCCAATCGCAATTTCCAATCTCCTAGATTGCAATTCATAACAACATTTAATCAATCGCAATCTTCTTTCTCCTATCGCTATTGCTATTGCTAAAGGCTATTGTGGGTGTCCTAAAAACATAGAATTATAATTGGATTTAACAATATAAAATTGTTGAAATAAACATCATTTAAATAAAATTATACAATTATGAAATTTTTTGAAAAAATATTAGTCTATATTCATAACAACAATAAAAGTTGGTTATTTAGAACATAATACTAAGCAAATGAACAAAACTAAACTACTAAGTCTGATTACATTATCAGCAATTGCAACAATTAGCTTTACTTACTGACAAGAAGCTAATGTTATGACATGAGAAAACTTGTCTTGATGAAAGGCAAAACTTGGAAATATGAAAATGATACAAGAATGAAGAAAAGAAACTAGAAATGAAATGAAACCAAAATTCGACGAAGCTAAAAACATTTATAGTGGGAATAGAGCTTCAATTCATGCTAATTGGTCTTGAGTAAGAGATGAATTTGGATATTTGAGAACATATTTGAAAACTGATCTGACTGATGAAGAAAAACAATCAATTCTATCAGGACACAAAATCAAGATGGAGAACATCAAAGTAATTCTTAGTGGATTGAATCTTGAAAACTATACTTGAGTAAAAGCAGAGTTACTAGATTTACACTCAGCTGCATTTGATGCACTATTGCCATACATAGCTGAAGACAAACTAGAAGATTACAATGCATACATAGTAAAAGCTCTTGAAACAATTTGAAAAAACCTTGACCTAAGAATTCAAAATTATTTAGCAAGATATGAGTTGAGAAATGAACACAAAAGATTACTTACAGAAAAACTTACTAACAAATTAAATAGTCAAATCAGTAAAATTCCAGATGATAAAAAATTGGTTGTAC
This sequence comes from Candidatus Absconditabacteria bacterium, assembly GCA_036541305.1. Classification (GTDB taxonomy): domain Bacteria; phylum Patescibacteriota; class Gracilibacteria; order Absconditabacterales; family Absconditicoccaceae; genus JAZHDC01. The sequence goes on along the minus strand of JAZHDC010000143.1, from coordinate 6,283 downwards.
TAAATAAGATGATAGAAAAGGTAAATAAACAACTAACTAATATTGAAAACTCTAATATGAAAGAACCAAACAAAACATTGGTTATCAATGCACTTAACGAAATTGTTTTAATTCTTGAAAATGAAATATTACAATTAGAAGTTAATTAATTTTTGTCTCCCCACTACAAGTAGACTCTCCTTAATGGAGAGTTTTTTGATTTTTAAAATCAAGCAGATTTTGCTTGCTGTAATATTTCAGCTTCTGATAATACACGGTTATAGATTTTTACTTCGTCGATTATTCATTTGAAATATCTATCTAAATTAGCTCTATTTCATAATAATAATGGATTAGTTGTTGAATTCATAATTCATTCTGCAGGTCTATTTAATTCGTAATTGGCTTTTATTCAATTTATATATATGTGAGTTTTCCCGTCTCTTTCGGAGAAAGTCATGGCTACATGAGTATAATTATTTAAAATTATAACATCTTTTGTTACACTTCTAGAATTTATTGAAGAATGAGAAACATCTCCAATGAAATTTCAAATTGTTGAATTAACATGGAATACTCTATATCTACTATCAAATATTCTTGGTGCTGGTGTTGTTAAATCACTATTTAAGACATATGCTGAAAATGAAAATTCAGTTAAATTATTTATATTGTAATTAATTGACACATAATTATCACCGATAAAACTAGTAGATTTTCACACTATTCAATCTGAAATATTATTGGAACAATCTCAAATTGTTGTCAAAGTATAACGTACTCCATTATTCCCATTCCCACTTATATCCATCAATTGCCCATCAACTGTCAAACTCTCCATATCCCAATAACCTACAAGTCACTTATCATAATCTTTCAATGACAATTCTTTTTTGGGCTGGCACGATGTTCAGTCAACTGTATTTTTTCATCAGTCTATTACAAAACAAGTGCTTGGATCATATATTCATCTGGTAGATTCATTTCATCCAGCAATTATCAAACTTGGTAAACTAGGATCAAAATCATAATTCCCAACTACTTTTGCAGTAGTAGAGATATCTGCTTTTGCTAGATTGTATCATTCGTATCCTACAGTGTTTTCCATAGTAGTTCCAATCTGATAGTATCACTGAGTTGAGTTAGTTTTCATGTATGAGTACACATAAGGTTTCTTTGTGGTAGGATCTATTGGTGATTTTTGTAGTTCAGCTACCATATTTGCTCATACATATCATTGATATAGTTTGGTTCAATTAACTCAAGTATGTTCTACAGCATCTTGAGGTATTGGATAGTCTCATTTAGCAGTAAAATTTATTTCCAAAGCAGTCTTTATTGTCCTAATACTACTAATCTTACTTGCATCCCTACCTTTACTCATCCACTGAGTCAATAGCAAAAATGCAGTAGCTCATAGTACTGCAATAATAGCTATTACAATTATAAGTTCAATAAGTGTAAAACTCTTTAGATATCTTTTCAGTTTTGTTGCCATATTATAATAATTATTATTGTAAATATAAATTATCTACTTCAATTTCACATACCAGAAATATCACCCCAGCAATATCTAGCTCAATCAATTTTTTCTGCACAAGAAATATTTCATGATGCTACTATTGTTTTTACATTTGCTAATCAAGTTACTTTTGTTGCAGTTGATACATTATTAAATGTTCAATTTCATATTTGTCAGTATGTTCAAAATCACCAACAATAGACTTCTCATTGTGAAGTTAAAGCACAATTATGTTGATTTCAAGATACAACTTGAACAACCTGCTTTCAACTTAATCACAATACTTTTACTGGTATTGCACTATTCTGATTTTGTCAATTTCAAAGCTCTCAACTCATTCAACCTCACCAACAATATACTTGTCAATCGTTTCTTAATCAACACACTTGCCGATCTCACATTGATATTTCTTCAACATTATCAATAGCAACTTTATTTGCAGTTTTAACTGTTCATACATCTAAACTTCAAGCAGTTAACCAAGTATTGGTTCACCAACAATAAACTTCTCAAGTATAATCCAAAGCACACACTGACAATCTCCTTCATACAACTTTTTTTATATTAGCAGTTAAAACTTGTTGAAATTGATATGAATGGTTTATAGCTCATATTCAAAGTCAACTAGTTGATCATCTACATCGTAATGAATTATCGTCTTTTATAATACACATAGATCTATAAGCAATTGTAATATCTTTAACATTATCAACTCATTCTGTTATTAATGGTATGTTAGAATATAAACTACCAGTTATTCAAAGTTGTAAAAGTGAATTATCTCACCAACAATATAATTTATTATCATTAGAAACTCAACATCAATTTCAGTAAGTATTATAATCCATTAATTTAAAATTTATATTTCAAGCTACTTTTTGGAAAGACTTGGAATTGTGATTATTTCCAACTCACAACTGTCAATAACTATTTACTCATGCAGTATAAAGATTTCAATTATCATCTAATCAAGCAGTTTGCTTGTAATCCATGCTTTTTCGTTCAATTTCACTTATAGTATCAACATTATACGGGATACTTTTTACTAACTCATTATCTACTTGTCAATTTCATAGCTGTCAAAATTTATTACTTCAAATACATGTAAAATTATCAGATTCGTTAACAACACATACATGTCAATCTCAAACTCATAAATATTTTACAATATCTTTCATACTAGACTCTTCATAAATTAATTTATTGGATATGTTATCAGAAGATATTTCGTTGTTGAAATTATTTCACCAACAATACAATTTATTATCATGGTCAGTTAAGCATGAAGTGTCATAATACAATATTAACTTATTAGCAGATACTCAAGTTAATAATTGTGGAATGTGATTACTTAAAAATTGTTCTCAATTACCTACATTTCAATTTCCTTCATATTTTCCATATACATAAACTTTTCAACTAGTAGAAATAAATGATCAATTATATCTTCAAATTGATACTTTTTTAACTGCTTCTGGTACAACCATTTTAGTAAATAAAGTTCTATTGCTTGAATGAGGTATTGTATATGAGCGTCATATGCAGTATAATTCATCAATTTGATCTACATAACAAATTGAATATACTCAAACATCTAAATCCTTTATAATTGATGTTCAAGGTGATAGAGTTATTTTTATAGGTGAATTATAAGACAAATCTCAAGGTCAAGTGGTAAATTCTCAGAGTTCAGTTCTTCATCGACAATACATTTCATTTAAATTATTAACTACACATGTTCTTTTACTATTAGCATCAAGATATTTTACATTTGAATATACTTTGATAAATAAGCTTGAATCAGCATTATTTCAAACTCACAACTGCCCAAAATCATTTCACCCAGCACATTTTACATCTCAATTTCACTCTAAAATACAAATATGAGAAGATCATAGTGTGACTTTTTTTACATTAGATACTCAAGAAAGCTTTTGTGGTATTGAAACGATGAAATCACTACTATTGGTAATAGGCTTTATTACTCAAAACTTATTAGTTCACCAACACCATAAATCTTCATTTGTATCTATTAAACAAGTAAGATTTGTTCAAGCCGCAATTTTTTCAAATCAATCTTCAACTCAATTTACTTTTAATAAATTAGCATAACAACTATCATTTCATCCATTATTTATTCCATTACAAGTCCATTCATATTTATTTCAACTCAATACAACTTCACTATTTGTTCATGCTTCACACAAAGATCAAACTGGCTTTTGAAAAAATGTTTGCAAATTAGATTCTCAACAAACTCAATCTACTGGCAATTTTGATACAATATCTGTTCAATTATTTAATCATATTTCTTTGGAAAGTAAGTTATATCATCACATTAGATTGATTTCGTCTTCACTAAGTGAATTTATATCATCAACTATTAATATTCAAGTATTTGTTAATCAAGTTTTAGTTTCTAATATTTTATTTATGCTATTATTACAAGATGAATCATTGGGAATGTTTGATCATCAATCAATTAGATAACAAGTATTATTATTATCATCTAGAGGGATTGAGTCTAATTCTCATTCAGCTGAAAAATATAATAAAGAAGGAACATTAGCATACTTAATTGTATTATTATCATTATATGAAATTATTCAATTATAGTTTCATTCTACTTTGGTTTTATATTCTTCATTTGCATAGACTTTTATAATATATGATGATTCTCTTTCATTTTCCATTACTGTTCAAAACTGATACTCTTTTGCATCATATGTAATCCCATACAAATAAGATTTTTTTGACTGGGGATCTAAAGGAATTTTAGTCAAATTTCATAATTTTGAAATTACTCATTCTCAAATTTCTCAAACATATGCTAAAATACTTTCATTGATTTTTCATGGTTTCAATTTTCAATCAGGAATTGGATAATTACTGTTTTCCAATTGATAAATGCTAAATGATTTGGAAATAGTATTCAAATCAGCAATTCTCTTTCCATCTCTACTTTTACTCATCCACTGTGTAAGTAGCAAAAATGCTGTAGTTCATAATACTGCAATTATAGCAATCACGATAATAAGCTCAATAAGAGTAAAACTTTTTAGATATCTTTTTAGTTTTGTTGCCATTAATAATTATTATAAGATAAATTCAGATATAAATGAAAACGTAATAAAAGCAGTTTTGTAATAGAAAACCATAAACAATAGGTAGTTGACATACTATGTATAAAATCATTGAAAATATTATATAAAAAACTTTCATAAATGCAATAAATTTGCAATTTTTTCAATAAAAAAACTACTAAATAATAAATATCTAGTAGTTTTGTGTAGTATGTTCAAAATTATTTTTGCTTTTTTAGTAGATGTGCAATAATTGGAGGTGTCAATAATGTAGTCAAGATTACAACAATTACAACAATTGCAAATGTTTTTTCATCGATTACTCACAATCACATTCAAGCCATTGCAAAGATAAGTCAAACTTCTCATCTAGGTACCATAGCAAATCCAACTAACCATTTATTCATTCATTTTGTAGCAAATCATGATAATAATTTACCTACAAATGCAACAATTGTAAGGATTAAGGCAAGTTTTACTATATCAAAATCAGCGAAAACTTTCAAATCAACATTGATTCAAGTATATACGAAGAATATTGGAACTAGTAAGTATGATATAGGTCTGATCAAATCCTCAATATGACGATCAGCATGTCATTTTATAACTGTTTCAAGTTTTCATTTCTCTTCATTTGAAAAATCATCAGATGCTTTTCTAATATCATTAACAATCTTTGGATCTTTGAAATATTTGAAATGTACTGGATCTAAAATTAATCAAGCAGCAAATGCTCAAACAATAGGAGCTAATCATATTTCTCAAGCTAAGAATGAGAATATCAAACAAAATACTATAATTAGTGTAAACTTCATTCATACTCAAGTATTGATTTTAGATAAGATTTTACTAATTTGTGGTGCTAACAATTGTCATAAGAAAATTGATCCTCACAAGAAAGCAACTGCTTTTCAAGTAATAAACACAACTTCTCAAACACTTACTGTTCATTGTTTAACTATAGAAGAAACTATTGCTAGTATAATAAGTCACATAACATCATCTATTACAGCGGCTCATAGTACTGTTTGAGCTTCCTTTGAACTAAGTTTTCATAAATCTTTGAATACACGAGCAGTAATTCAAACACTAGTAGCAGTCAATGTTGCTCAGATAAACAAGTATAAGTTATTATCAAGTCATGGCATCAACATTTTAGTAGCAAAATATCATAACACAAATGGAGCTATAACTCAAACTGTTGCAACTAATAATGCTTGAATTCATACTTCCTTCATCTTAGAAATGTTTGATTCTAATCATATTTCAAACAATAATATAACTACTCATAACTCTGCTAAAAAGACAATAATAGAGTCTGAAGTTAAACTAGTAAAGTTGAAAAAATGTAATCCAAATAATGCTAAATTTCACAACAAAACTCACATTAATAACTCTCAAAGAACAGAAGGTTGTCCAATTTTTTCTACTAAACTTCAAAGCTTAGCAGCTACCAATAATACTGGAATCAACAAAAAATAAATATTAAAACTGTGTGCTCATCATCCTGAAGCAAATGTAGTAGATACAAATGTTAGAATAACAAGTAATAAATAAGCTAAATATCTTTTATTCATATTATATAATTAAAAATAAAAAAATACTTTTACTTTTTTTTTTATAAAATTCAAGTAATAATGTAACAACTTTAATTATAATTCAAAAACCGACACTAATAATTATAATAAAATTGCCGCTT
>JAZHDC010000142.1:0-3193 GCA_036541305.1 Candidatus Absconditabacteria bacterium | reverse complement strand
TTGATAAGTTTGTCGCCATTCTCAATAAGCATGAGATCCCCTATTTACTTGGAGAAGACTCTTGATCAAATCTGCACTTTTTATGTTTATTATTTATATCATATTTATTACCAATGATTGAAAAGTATATTGATTTGTGAAAGGAATCTGAAATTGAATTAGATCTAAAGTATCTAAAGATAATTGATGATTTGTTCCAAAATACAATATTGACCCAAAATGACTTATTTTCAAATTTGGAAGGTTTTATTTCTAGTTTTACAAAAGAAAAAATGGATTTATTATCTTCTATTTATGGTAATGAAGAAAAGATAAAAAGATTCTTTGATATGCATTTTGAATCTGAATGTAATTTTGTTAGAAAAATAATCAAATATATTCAAAATAACGACATTAATTCATTAGTTTTACTTTGGGATCTTGATCAAACAATTATTGCAAAGTCATCAAATTGAAATAATTCTTTCTCAGATTATGTAAGACCAAGTTTTATATTTTTAAGTAAATATTTAAAGTATTATTTACCTCAAATACAAAATTGAATTTTAAGTAGTAGAGCTTTTAGTAATGTTTATAGAGTAAAAGAATCTCTAAACTCTATAATATATACGACTCCCTTTTTTGATAATAATTTAACATTCTCTTCTATTGATAGTTGTTCAAGTGAATTTGAAGATGAGACCTTGCGAGATTATTTTGATAAAAAGCTACCTGACCAATCATTTATTCAAAAGGCAAATATGCATTATCGTGTTTCTTCTAATCAAAAACCAAAGAAGGTTATATTAATTGACGATATTTTGTTACCATTTTATGAAAAACTTGGTAAGTGAATATCTATAGAAACGCCTATTTCATTTAGATTTCCTAGATTTTGAATGGATATTCGTTCATTACAACGCAATCATGAAATATATTTTATTTCTCAGTTAGTAAATGTGTTAAATGATTAAATAGATTATTTCACTATAAAATTAGTTGATTTTTCGAAAAAAATGCTTAAATATTTTGTATTTATAATTTAAAATTATATAAAATGTTAGATATTAAATTTATTCGTGATAATGTAGATTACCTAAAAAAAGTAATTATAGACAAATGAGAAAAATTTGATTTAGATTATCTAATTGAAATAGACAATAAAAGAATACAACTACAACAAAAAGTAGATGAGCTTAATAAACAGAGAAATGAAGCTGCTAAAGAAAGAAATATAGAATTATGAAAATCGTTAAAAGATCAAATTTCTAATATTGAGCAAGAGTATAACACTGTAAAAGCTGAATTCCAAAAACTAATGGAATTAGTTCCAAATATATATTCATCAGACACACCCTTGTGAAAAGATGATGCTGAAAATGTAGTATTGAGAAAAGTTTGAAATATAAAGGACTTTACTTTTCAACCAAAAGAACACTGGGAATTATGAATTGAAAAATGACTTTTGGATATAGAAACAGCTTCAAAAGTATCTTGATCAAGATTTTCTTATATAAAATGAGATTTAGTTAAACTTCAATTTGCTATTATTCAATTTGTTTTCAATACACTTACTGACGAAAATATTTTGAAAAAAATAATTTCTGACAATAAGTTGAATATTGAATCTAAACCTTTTGTTCCAGTAGTACCTCCTGTAATCATAAAACAAGAAGTAATGAAAAAAATGTGAAGATTTGAACCAAAAGATGAAAGATATTGTTTAGATGAAGATTCACAAGTATTTGTATGAAGTGCTGAACATTCTCTATGACCAATTCACATGAACGAAACAATTGATGAACAAGATTTGCCTATTCGTTATATCTGATATTCAACATCTTTTAGAAGAGAGGCTTGATCATATTGAAAAGATGTAAAGTGAATACTTAGACAACATCAATTTGACAAGCTTGAAATGGAAAGCTTTGTGGTTCCAGAAAAATGATTAGAAGAACAAAACTTTTTCGTAGCAATACAAGAATATTTAATGCAACAATTAGAATTGCCTTACCAAGTATTGATTTGTTGTACTTGAGATATGGGATCAGTAGATTATAGACATATTGATATAGAAACATGGATGCCATGACAATGAAAATATAGAGAAACTCATTCTTCTGACTATATGACTGATTATCAGTCTCGTAGATTAGAGATTAGAGTAAAAAGAAAAGATTGATCAAAGGAATTTGTTTATATGAATGATGCAACTGCATTTGCAATTTGAAGAATTCTTATAGCTATTATTGAAAACAATCAACAACAAGATTGAACAATCAAGGTTCCTAGTGTTCTTGAGAGATTTGTAGGTAAAGAGAGAATATAGAATTGAACTAACTTAGTTAGAGTTTGAGTTCAAGTAGTTAGTACTTAGTGGTAATTGCTTCGCAATTAGTGGATTGGGATAGGAAATAGTACATAGTATTAATAATCTACAACAATCCCCAATCGCAATCGCTATTTACTATTGCGAAGCAATTTGGCTATTGCTAAGCAATCCTGTATTTAATATTATTTTTCATTATGATAAAAGAAATAACTGTAGATGAATTTAAAAATTTATATAATTCAAGTAATGAAATACTTGAAATAATAGACGTGAGACAACCTTACGAGTATGACCAAGTTAGAATTAGTTGATCAAAATTAATTCCTTTACAAGAAATTACTTCAAATTTGGACAAAATTGATTGGAATAAGAAAGTTGTTTTTGTCTGTAGAAGCTGAGCAAGAAGCTCATATGTTACTCATGTTCTTTCTCAATCATGATATTCATGAATTAATCTCCAAGGTTGAATTAATTTGTTAACATTTAATTGCAAGGAATGTATGGAACATTGAATATCTTGAAACAATTAGTTTTATTTTTAATTTAAATAAATGGATAAATTAATCTCATTTAAATCTTATTCTTGAGATGATTTAAATTGAATATTAAAGTCTAAATTCCAATTAAACAATAAAATTGTTATATTTGTTCCTTGATTTGAAAGATGCGGGACAACTGAACCAAAGTTTAGATATATATGAAATTTATTGAGAAATGAATTGTTTACTACATTTCAGTTTGATTTTACTTGATTATGAATTTCTTGATGAGATTTTTTTGATAGTTCTATAGAATCTTGTACCCAAGATTTGAACAACGCTATATTAGAACTAAATAAATTAATTTCTGATCTAAAAATTTATATAGTTGCTCATAGTTACT
>JAZHDC010000141.1:0-3276 GCA_036541305.1 Candidatus Absconditabacteria bacterium | reverse complement strand
CATTTGAGCAATTACATAGTTTAGGATTTCTTTCTTATCAATATCTTTAGCTTTAAAAGCTTCTTTATAATCATTCATCAACTTATCAAAAAGTAACATATATATCTTTTACTAATTAAATTACTTTATCAATTATACTAATTGTTTATCAATTTTCAATATAAACTACTATTTAAAAATATTCATCTAATATTTTTAGTTATTTTGCTTTGATTAATTTTCAATTATCTAGTCTGATAATATCATCAGCATATTGCAACAGATTTTTGTCATGCTCTATCATCAAAACAGTGTCTCATTTATCCAAAAATCTAGCTAATATTTTCAATAGTTTCTCTATATCTTGAGGATGTAAACCAACAGTAGGCTCATCTAAAAAATAAATAGTATGCCCCTTATATGATTTCAAAAGATTTTTCACAAGTTTCAATCTTTGCGATTCTCATCAAGATAAAGTATGAGCAGGTTGTCACATTCTTAGGTAACCTAATCATATATCACACATTATTTCCAGTTTTTCTTGTATAAATGGGACATCATCATAGAAGTCATATGCATCTTTTACATACATATCTAAGACCTCTCAAATACTTTTACCTCTCCATTTTATACTTAATACTTCTGGTTTGTATCTTTTACCTTTACATAGTTCACATGGAACATAAGTATCTGGCAAAAATTGCAGTTCTATTTTTTTGTATCAATATCCATTACACTCTGGACAAGCTCATTTTCAAGAATTAAAACTAAAATGACCAGGTGAAAATCAAAACATTTTGGAATCATCTGTTCAAGCATAAATATTCCTAATATCATCAAAAACTCAAATAAAAGTAGCAGGACAACTTCTAGGTGTTTTTCAAATAGAAGTTTGATCTACATACAAAACATTTTTCACATTTTCATATCAAAGAATACTTTGTACACAAAGCTCCTCATAGAATTTTTGCAATGCAATATTTTCATTGTGCTCATAATCCTGACGATTAATAATTGGTGCGGTGATTATATCATTCCAAGTAAATCAATCTTTCAACATTTTCAACCTAATCTGACTTTGAATAAACTTTTCTTTATCCTCAAGAAACTTATACAATATACTATACATCAAAGTAGTTTTTCATGCTCAAGAAGCTCAAGTAATGATAGTGAAGCTTCATAATCTAATTTTCACATCAATATTTTGAAGATTATGTTTGCATGCTTTTTTTACTTGTAACAAATTAGTTGTAGGTCTATGAGTAAATTTTACATCTATTAGTTCTTCTCATCTAATATATTTAGCTGTAAGACAATTAGATTTTATGAAACTTTTATATGTTCAACTAAATATTACTTCTCAACCAAAATCTCAAGCTCAAGGTCAAATTTCCACTACCCAATCACTATTTTTGATAAACTCTTCATTATGTTCAACTACAACTATAGTATTCCCCATTTCTTTCAATTGTTTGATAGCATCAATTGTATTCAGAATTTCCTTTATATCTAATCAAATTGTTGGTTCATCCAAAACATATATTATTCAAGTTAATTTATTTCATAATTGTTTTGCTAATCTTAATCTTTGGATTTCTCATCAAGATAATGTGTCTACTTGCCTAACATCAGTAATATAATCCATTCACAACTTACTAATCAATCACACTCTATCTAAAAGCGGATTCAAAATTCTACTCAATAGTTGTTTATTTTTTTCAGCATTAACTACAAAATCCTCTAAAACAATTTTTAATTGTTTGATTGGTAGTTTTTGTAAGTCAAATATATTAAAGCGTTCTTCTCACATATTAATATAAACACTTAGAGATTCTTTTTTTAACTTTGCTCAATTACACTCAGGACAAGGCCTAAGGTCTAACATAGCTTGGAAGTCTACTGTAAGAATTCACTTGTGATATTGCTGGGTCAATACATCTTCTATTCACCTATAATATACACTAACAAAAGAACCTCATACATTTACTCTCAACAACTCTCAATCTCAGTTCAAAACAACATCTTTGAACCATCATGGAATTTCACTCCATCTCTGGGCAGTATCTATTGCGTATTTAGTTGCAAGCTTTTCTAGTATATTTTGTCAATACTTAGAATCTCTCCATGGAATAATTGCAGATAGATAATTGGAATAAGGATCTATAATTTTATCAAAATCCACTTGTAAAGTCTCTCACAATCAATGGCACTTTTCACAAGCTCATTCAGGTCTATTAGAGGAAAAATGCTGTGGTGTAAAATCAGGATATGTAATTGAACAAGCTGGACAAAAATTCTTATCAGTATACCAATGAAAATGCTTATCTTTTCACTCAGCATTGTAAACTCAAAACTTATTGCTATCATTCAATATTTTCACAATATCTTCCTTCAATCTCGGAAGTGTAGTATCATCAATAGTTACGCGGTCATATATTCCATACAAGTACATAGGAAAATAATCTTTTGGTATGTTTGGTTCTTCCAAGTAAAAATACTCAAAATTCTCATTCTTTGGAGTAGAAACAAGCATGTATCTTATAAATCAATTTCAAGATTCAACTTTCTTCCTATTGTTTCTTACAAACTTTTTCAAATTCTTGTCATCATCAAAATCTATCAAATCTTGTAGAATGTATATTTTTTCTCACAAAAAATCCTTTCTAATATCAGATATAATTTGCTCTGAAGTAGATGCTTTTATTGGCGCCTCACAACCATAACAATAAATATCTCATAACTTAGAAAACAACAATCTCAAATAATCATCAATTTCTGTCATAGTTCCCACTGTACTTCTTGCATTTCCCACTCTTTTATTCTGTTCAATTGCTATTGCTGGTGAAAGTCAACTGGTGTAATCAATTTCTGGTCTAGATCACAAATTGAAAAATTGCCTCAAATAAGAGGATAATGATTCAACATATCTAAACTGTCATTCTTTGTAAATTGTATCAAATGCTAATGATGATTTTCCAGATCCAGAAACTCAAGTAATAGTAATTATTTTATTTTTTGGTAATTCAATATCAATATTTTTGAGATTATGTGTTCTAATTCATTGTATTACTATACTATTTTGAATATCGCTCATAATAATTTTTTAAGTAAATAGAATTTTACATTATATGCAGATTTTTCCAAAATACAACAGAAATTAAAACGCTCTAAATTCTTACCAAGAAGATTTTTGGAGTGTATTATCAAAAATTTTATTTAGGGTTGGCTTCCAATTTGACTGCTAAGCATTTGCTTTTTAAGTATATTTTCAAAACTGCTTTAATTTTGTTTTCATCT
>JAZHDC010000140.1:0-17094 GCA_036541305.1 Candidatus Absconditabacteria bacterium | reverse complement strand
GATAAAAATAGATTTCCTAATGTTACATATAATCGAGATCAAGAAACCACTAATCTGATAAAAGAAGCAGATAAAGCTATGTATGAAGTAAAAAACACTGGTAAATGATCTTTTATGTATTATCATGATATATGAAAATAGTTTTTTAAATTGTTTTTTTGAATGATAGCAATGGCCGTGATGGTTTGACTTATGTTAAGCTTTCCCCCAAAGTGCACTGACAAAGTTCCCATCTTTGAAGATGTTTTAATGTACTAAATTATAGATTTTTTTATTGATTTTTAATAATAAATAATTATTGTTTAAGTAATTTAAATATCATTTTCCAATGAATTATAAAAGCATAAAAGATTTGTTTTTGTTACCAAAAAACATTATATTGCTTACTATAAAAAAGCTTGTAAACAAAGTTTTTTATGTTTTGAATCCAGAGTTTAAATTTGTGAGAAATTTAACAAATTGCGGGTCTAATTCAATAGATAATAAATCTATAAAATGTTTGTTATGAATGTCAAATTGCGAACAAATAGTATGAAATATTCCTTTTTCAATTACTGTAAAAGATAAAGAGGGAAGATATATACGGCTTAGTGAATATCTTTTGGACAGTCTTTGAAAGTGAATTGAAAGTTTTTTTGGTAAAACAGATGAAGAAATTGAATTCAAAGTTTTATCAAAATATTGAAAGTTATGTAGCGAGAAAAAGGAAATAAATTTTTGAGCAATTGAATATCAATTAATGATTGAGAATAAAAATGGTAAAAATCAATATTTACTGATGAGAGAAAAGTCTATTTATGATATAAAATGAGATTTATCATTGATTATTTCTGCAGGTTACGATATCACTAGAATGATAGAGCTCCAAGAACAAATCAAATCACAAAGTAATAAAATATTAGAGATAACTGAGAACTTGCCAAGTTGAGCTTGATATTTGAGTAGTGATTTGATTTTTCAGTATGTTAATCCTGCTTTTTGTGAAATGTACGAAGCTTTCAAAGAACATTATCTATGAAGGCATTTATCAGAATTCTATGATCTTACTCCACAGCTTGAAACTGCTGCTCATTATTTACAAGAAAAAGGTAAAATTATAAATGTTGAGTTGAATTCTACTACTTTGACTATGAAAAGAATTACTGTAATGATTAGTGCTCAAAAAATAGATAGTAGTTGAAAAATCTTTTTTACAATCCAAGATATTACAGAACTGAAAAGATTGCAAAATGAAATTAAATTCATGGCATATAATGATTGTGTGACCTGACTTGCAAATAGGCATAGCTTAGAGCGTTTCGTTGTTGATAAATTATCAACCCTTGATCGTAATCAAGAAAAATTAGCAATACTTTACATAGATTTAGACTGATTCAAGGCAGTAAATGATGAGTACTGACACAGTGTGTGAGATTTATTACTTAGAGAGGTTTGAGTGAGACTAAAATCTATTATTCGTAGTAGCGATAAAATAGGTCGTGTTTGATGAGATGAGTTTGTTATTTGTTTATCTAGAATAAAGACTTTAGAAGAGATTCAAACGGTTATTGATAAGATTCAAAAAGCATTCAAGCAAGAATTTGTTATAGCAAAGATTTCTTGTACAGTGTGAGCCAGTATATGAGTAAGTATTACAAATGCGGATGATTTAATAGATTGAAATTGTGAACAATTGGCAGAAAAATTATTGAAACAAGCTGATGATGCAATGTATAGAGTAAAAAATAGTTGAAAATGAGCATACTGTTTTTTTGACAATAAAAAATTTTCTAAAAGGTTTTAATTAAATATTTTTCATAGATTCAAATAAGCTTTTATTTCTTGTTTATAATAACCATATAAAATTAAATATCATTTAAGGGTATTTTTTCCTTGATTATTAATAATAGAATTATTATAATACTAATATTTATATTTTAATTAATTCTAATGGTAAAATTATTATTCAAAACTTTATTAGTATCTGTAGTATTTTTTGGTAGCTGAGTAATTATTATGCACTTGTGAAAAGCATGGAACGACTCTACACTGCAAGCAACCTCTTGAGATGAATTAACTGCTGAAAGACGGAATGCATTAGTAGACAAAACATGATGAAAGGTATATGAATCAGACTGGTTTAACGTAACTACTAGTTCTGATGTAAATAAAATTAATGACCATAATACTTATGTGATTAATCATAATTTATGAGCTGAGAATGTTGAAGTTACAGTTTTATGAAGAGTTTCAGAATGATGAGAAATTATAAGAGCAAGAGCCTTAGATTTATATTATAATTGAATCTCATCTTATTGTCGGTGATATGTTATAAGGTCTATTCAACCTAATCAATTAACAATTTGAGTTCCAAGAAGCAATTGTACTAATAATTATATTTTTTACAGTAGAGATATAAGCAATATAACTACTCAAGTTGCATCATGACAATACAAAGTTATAGTGAAAGCATTGAATTAGAGTTATAAAATACTTTTATATGAATATTATTAAATCAAATGGTAAAAAAAATATTAAATTGAATGTTGTTTGGTAGCGGAATATGTATAGTAATATGAGTATTTATGTTGTGAATATATTTTGTAAAATGAAGCGATCCATTGACTGCTACTGATTGAGATACTCTTACAGCTGCTAATTGGAATGCACTAGTAGATAAAGCATGATGAAAAGTTTATGTTTCAGACTGGTTCGATGTGTCGATTTTAGTAAATAATAATTTTATTAATAGATTCAATACATATACGATAAATCACAATTTATGATCAGATAATGTTGATATAACTGTATTCGGAAAAATTACTGATGATTGAGAAGTTTTTGTAATAAGACCTCTGGACATGTATCGTTGATCTACTGATAGTGTGTGTTATTGATACTCAATCAGAAACATATTACAGAATTCATTGGTTTTATGATTTCCAAGAGACTATTGCGACAAACGTTATTTGTTTAATAGTGTAGACACTAATACTACTACTTCAAATTATTCTACTTGAAAAATAAAGGTAATGGTAAGAGCATATTAATATATTATGGTTTCTATAATTTAATATTTTTTAACAAAAATAATATATCTCAATAAAAATATAAAAATCATGTTACAATAATATTATTTTATAATTAATCTTGAAAATAGATAAAAAATAAATATAAATATAGCACCTAATACTTATAGGTGATATTATAAAGTATTTATTCTGTAATTATAATAATATGACTAATTTCAACAAATATACTATAAAAGCATCTGAAGCTGTGCAGGTAGCACATGAAAAAGCTTTGAGTATGTGAAACAGTGTAATCGATACTGTTCATTTGTTCTATGCAATGCTAAATCAAAAAGATTGATATATCCCATTGATTTTGAGAAAATTAGAAGTGGATATTCCCAATATTAGTATGAAACTGGAAGAAATGCTAGTTGCTGTTCCCAAGATTCAGTGACAATACCAAATATGACTTTCTCATGAACTAAACAAAGTACTTACTCAATGAGAGAATGTTGCAAGTTCTATGGGAGATCAGTATGTAACTACAGAACATTTATTATTAGCAATTTTAGATACTAATTGAGAGTTAAACAATAAGCTATTAGCATCATTTTCTATTACCAAAGAAAAAGTATTGAATGTTGTGAAAGAGTTGAGATGATGAGAAAATATTACTTCTCAAGATCCTGAAGTAAGTCTAGAAGCTCTTAGCAAATATAGTAGAGATTTGACAAAACTTGCTGAAGAATGAAAATTAGATCCAATTATTTGAAGGGATGACGAAATTAGAAGAACCATTCAGATTTTATCTAGAAGAACCAAAAACAATGCAATTTTGGTTTGAGATGCGTGAGTAGGTAAAACTGCTGTGATAGAGTTATTAGCTCAAAAAATAGTAAAAAATGAAATTCCTGACATACTTAGAGATAAAAGAATTGTAGAATTAGACATGGGTTCCTTGATGGCATGATCCAAGTATAGATGAGATTTTGAAGAAAGACTAAAAGCTATTCTAAATGAACTTGAAAAAGCTGAATGAAAAATAATCTTATTTATAGATGAAATTCATACAATTGTGTGAGCTTGAAAAGCTGAGTGATCTATGGATATGGGAAATATGCTAAAACCTGCTTTAGCTAGATGAACTTTGAGAGTAATTTGAGCGACTACTTTGAACGAGTATAGAAAAAATATTGAAAAAGATCCAGCACTAGAAAGGAGATTCCAGCCAGTATTTGTAGATGAGCCAAAAAGGGAAGATGCAATTGCAATATTGAGATGAATCAAAGATAGATACGAAGCTCACCACTGAGTGAAAATTACTGATGGTGCAGTAGTTGCTGCTGTGGATTTGTCAATCAAGTTTATTGCTGATAGAAGACTTCCTGATAAGTCTATTGATTTGATGGATGAAGCTGCAGCTAGTATCAAAATGTGAATTACTTCAATGCCAGAGAATATGGCTTTGATGGATAAAAATATTAGACAATTAGAAATAGAGAAACAAGCTTTGAGTTTTGAGAAATGAGAAAAAAATAAAAATAGAATTGCTGCTATTGAAAAAGAAATTGCTGAACTGCAAGAATCATTCAACAAAATGAAAGCTGAATGGGAAGAAGAAAGATGATTTGTATTCAAAGCAAAAGAGATAAAAGAAGATCTACAAAAGCTTGAACATGAAGCATCAATTGCAGAGAAACAAACAGATTACAACAAAGTTGCAGAAATTAGATATGGGAAAATCCCACAACTACAATCTCAACTAAAACAATTGGAAGAGAAGGTAGAAAAAGCAAAATCTCAGTGAAATTTATTGATAAAGGATTTGGTAGAACCTGAAGATATTGCAATGATTATTAGCAAATGGACTGGTATTCCTGCATCCAAGCTTATTGAATCAGAAAGAGAAAAATTAGCGAATTTGGAGCAAGTATTGAAACTAAGAGTAGTATGACAAGATCACTGAGTAAGTTCAGTTGCTAATGCAATTAGAAGATCTAGAGCATGATTGCAAGACCCAAATAGACCAGTGTGATCATTTATTTTCTTATGACCTACTTGAGTAGGTAAGACTGAGTTGGCTAAGACTTTAGCACATTTCTTGTTCAACGATGAAAAATCTATGATAAGAATAGATATGTCTGAGTATATGGAAAAGCATTCTGTAGCAAGACTTATTGGTTCTCCTCCATGATATGTTGGTTATGATGAGTGAGGTCAACTTACTGAAGCTGTTAGAAGAAAGCCATATAGTGTAATACTTTTTGATGAAATAGAAAAAGCTCATCCTGAAGTTTTCAATGTTTTGTTACAAATTTTAGATGATTGAAGACTTACAGACAGCAAAGGTAGAACTGTAGATTTCAAGAATACTATTTTGATAATGACTTCCAACATTGGTTCTGATTTGATTATGGATAAGATGAAGCCTTTGCTTGAGCAGTGATCATTTAGTTCTCAGGAATCTACAAAGATAAGGACTGAACTTGAAAATCAGATAATTCCTATATTGACAAAGTATTTTAGGCCTGAGTTTATCAATAGAGTGGATGATGTGATTCTTTTCAATCCATTGTCTGATACTGTTTTGAGAAATATTGTAGATATACAATTGCTGAAGTACATAAATATGCTACAAAAAGATAGAGACATAAAACTGGACATTACAGATGAAGCTAAAGATTTTATTGCAAAAATTTGATGGGACCCAGTTTTCTGAGCGAGACCTTTGAAAAGGGCAGTGCAAAAATATCTTTTGGATGAGATTGCTATGTCTATTATCGATGGTAACATTATTGAGTGAGATAGTATACTAGTAAAGTATGATACAAACAAAGATAAATTGACTTTTGTGAAAAAGTAATTTTTTATAAAATATTTCAATAAGTATTCATAATAAAATGTGAATACTTTTTTTATTAATTATTTTTTTTAATCTAAGATTTTTGTATCTAAGCAAAGCAATCTTTTTTCCATTGAAATTAGAATTTAATTATTTATACTTTATATAATTATTTATTTAGAAATATATCCTATGGCAAAATCTATAAAAAAATTATTAAAAAGTTTTACACTAATTGAACTTATTATTGTAATTGCTATTATCTCAGTTCTATGAGCAACTGCATTTTTGTTATTGACACAATGGATGAGTAAATGAAGAGACGCCCAGAGAATTTCAGATTTATCTACTATAAAAACTGCTTTGGATATAGCAATAACAAAAAATGATGAACTACCTCTACCAGATGAAAACAGTGTTTTGCTATATTCGTGAACGAAGATACTTAATCAAGGTAAGTTTGGAGACCAAGTAGTAAAATCTATATGAACTCTAAATAAAGTCCCAAGTGATAGACTAAATTGAGAGTATGAATATAGTTTGTTGTATGATAAAAAGACATATAGAGTAAGGGCTGAAATAGAGAATGAAATTTATACAATGAGTTATTTAAATCAAATAAAAGCTAATAATACTTTTTACAGATATATATGAAAAGACTTAAAAGCTTTAGTAGTGAAAGATATTTTTATTTATATACCAAGTATGTTTATTACTTGATATGTGAATAATGAATTTGATTTGTATAGTAGTGGATTCAATGTATTTGTATGAGAAAAGGTAGGAGAGTTCAAAAGTGGATTTGCCTTGCCTGCAAATGAAATTGATAACATAAAGGATGAATTATGAACTTTATGATTGCAAGAAGCTGAGATAAATAATATTATTAAGCAATGAATTTGAAATGTTTCAACAAGTATTGAAATTGTAGTGAATTGAGAGTGAAATACTAATGATTGATTTAGTTTTTTTGGAAATTGAGTACAAGTATATCCAAAAAGCTGTAATGACTTAATTGTTAGTGATATTTATGATTTTAAGGTTAGTTGACCTTGGAATTGAAGTAAATTCCTAGATTGATTATATTGGATAAAACCGGATATGGATACTGCTTTCAAAGTATATTGTGATATGAGTACAGATTGAGGAGGTTGGACAAAAATAATGAAAGCAAACAAATCTAACTCTCTAAGTATTCAAGATGAAACTTGAAATGTATTAACTTGAACTTATTGAAAACTTTCAGATTCACAAATAAACAGTTTACAATGAACTTATATGAGACTAGATTATACAAATACAATTAATTATCGAATAAAATTTGTATTCCCTTCATCCAACTTCAATGTTATGCAAACAAGGTATGTGGCAAATTGAACTGAAATAGTTTGCAATAATTGAGATAAGAAAATATCAAACTGAGCATCTCGTTGAAATTTTTCAATTATGTACATTAGTTGACCATCTTGATATTGGATAGATTTCTCTTCGTCAAAATTAATATTAGATAATGTGGTAACACAAGATATTTTTTGTGGATTGTGATCATTGTCCTATGAAATTCCATTTACCTTGTTTGTAAAATAATAACTTTAATTAATTCTAAACACAATGCCAATAAAACTTCAAAAACTGCTAAAATCATTTACTCTAATTGAGTTAATCATTGTAATAGCGATTATCGCAGTACTTGGTGCAACTGCATTTTTGCTACTGACCCAGTGGATGAGTAAGGGTAGAGATGCACAGAGAATATCTGATCTCAATGTAATCCAAAACGCATTGAATATACAAATAACTCAAGCAGATAGCTTACCAATTCCTGATGATTACAATACAGTAACATACACTGGAGAAATAGTACTTTATCAGTGAAAATTTTGAAGTGGAGTAGTAAGCAAGATTAGTAGTCTTACTAAATTACCAAAGGATAGAACAAATTGAGAGTATGAGTATAGTTTGTTATCAGATAGACTTACATACAAGATCCAAGCAATTATGGAAAATAATAATTACAAGACATCATTTGTACAATGAGTATTTGCAGATGAATTGTATTATAGATATGTATGAAAAGATTTGAGATGAATAATTGTCTGAAATGATTTTGTGTATCTACCAAATATGTTTCTTACTGGTTATGTGAATGGAGAGTATGATTTGTGAAGTGGAATGAATGTATTTCTGTGAAATAAAGTCTGAGAGTATGTAAGTGGATGAATAGTAGATAAAGACTATAAAGATGGAATAATAGCAATGATGACAGGATTGTGATTGAGAATAAATGATGCAACAAGTATATTAAGTAAGGCAACATGAGTAGCAAGTACAACAATTACAGAACAACAAGCACAGCCAGAAGATACTAGCTGGTGTTATTATTCTAGTAATGAATTGTCGAATTCTCATGCTGATTGGAATAGTACTGAACTAAAATATGATTCTGCAAATAATAAGTGTTATGTTTTTTGAGATGAAGATGATAATGCCAAAGCAGCATGTAACAAGTGGGTGAGTGATAATATTACACAATGGTGAGAGTTTGTTTGGGTACCTGCAAGATGGTTTGTAACTGATTGAATAGGAACTAATATGAAAGATGCTTTTTATCAAAGAGAAATTAATTATAATGGAAAAGATTACGTTTGTAGATGATTTGCAATAGCAAAGTATGAGATGGCTTTGGAAAGAGATCTGAATACTTCTGAGTTAAATTCAACAGAATTACGAAATACTTGGACTTGATCAGTAGCTAGTAGATGAATTGGTAATGTTTGGCAAGATTGACCAATAGTATCATTATCTTGAAAGTATCCAATTACAAGAATTACACAACCACAAGCAATTGCTGCCTGTGAATCCATTTGATGACATTTGATTACAAATAATGAGTGGATGACGACAGCTAGAAATATAGAAAAAAACCCAGTTAATTGGAGTTGATGAGTTGTTTGAATTAATAATATATATAATTGATTATCAAATTGAGCATTATGATGTGTTGGAATGTCAAAAACCATATATCCTCTAATTCCGAATAATCGGGCTACAAAAACTTGAAATTGATGAAATACAGATTGTGATAATAGAAGACAACTTGAAATTTCAAATTGACAAAAAATTTGGGATTTAGCCTGAAATGTTTGGGAACATGTAAATAAGGCTAATACAATTGATTCAAATGATTATAATTCAAATACATTAAGAATTTCAAATGCCTGTTGAACTGAAGCAAGATTTTCTTTCCATGGTAATGATTTATTTCCGCAATGTGATTATCAAAATGGGTACACTTATTTAAATTTATGACCAGATATGCCCAGTTTAAATTCAAATAATTGAATTTGAAGAATTTTTTCTAGTAATAAAAGTAATATTGTTTTTATTCGTGGTGGTCATTCAAATGATAGTTTGAATTCATGATTATATACAATTTCATTAAGTGCAATCAATACAACAGCTTCTCAAAGTTTAGGTTTTCGTTGTACTAGATAATTATTTATCAAAATTCATTTTAATATAAACACTTGAAATAAATTGTTTTGTAGTTAATTATAGATAATAAACAATCTTTATCTGTAATTAATTGGTAATGAAAACTTGATTATGATTTGGTAAAGAGTCGAATTTGGATTTGTTTGAGATACAGTCAGACTCTCAAGTTTCTGCTGAAGAGTTGTTTGATGTTCTTTATTCACAAAAGTGAGAACAAATAAAGAAT
Source organism: Candidatus Absconditabacteria bacterium (assembly GCA_036541305.1). GTDB lineage: Bacteria > Patescibacteriota > Gracilibacteria > Absconditabacterales > Absconditicoccaceae > JAZHDC01. The sequence continues at coordinate 7,538 of JAZHDC010000140.1, read as the reverse complement.
TTCTTAGATGAAAATATTGTATGACAACAAACTGCTAAGCAAGTGGTTGTGGATATTTTGGAGACATTGATTGCCTCTAAGTGACTTATCAAGGATGGAAATCCAAATAAACCAATTGCTAGTATTTTGTTTGTATGACCTTCTTGAGTTGGAAAAACCCAGTTAGCAATTGAATTTCAAAAAGTATTGAATAAATATTTTGGTGAAAAAAATGAAATAATAAAAGTGAACTGTGCAGACTATAAGGATAATGGCTCTGGTTCAAGTTTGACTAAATTACTTTGAGCCCCTCCTTGATATATTTCTTGTGATAAAAAATCAAAATTTCATCCTGATAATATTCAGTGAAAATGAAGAGTTATTTTGTTCGATGAAATTGAAAAATGATGAGAAGCAATGAAAGATGCGATGCTTTCTATTTTGGATGATGGTACTGCTCAAATTAATTATGTAGACACTTCAGATAGTATTTACAAGCCTTCTAATTGGAAAAAAAATTCAAAGTTTAATAATTGAAATGAAAAAGAAGTTAGTGAAAATCAAGAAATTACTGCATATTTCAAAGAAGCAGTAATTATAATGACATCAAATATGTGAACAAGAGAAATGCTGGAAATGATGAACTGATGAATGGGATTTTGAACCAAAAAAAGTAGTTGTGACGATGTAAACGAAAAAATGCAAGATATTGTTATGAAAGCTATTGATGGGAATTTCAAACTTGAGATGCAAGGAAGAATAGACTATATTGTGCCATTTGTATATTTGAATAAAGATGAGTATATGGAAATCTTGAATAGAAAACTAAATTCTCTTCGTGAAAAATATGTGAAAAACATCAATAATTGACAATTAGTTTTTTTCAAAATGTCTGATAATTCTAAGAATTTATTGGTAAATATGGCGGTTTCCAATAATAAGTGACTTTGAATAAGAAGATTAGAACAACTAATAAACAAACATATTAATGCTGTTTTATCTAAGGCTATTAATGATTGAATTTTCCAAGACTGAAAGGTGTGTTTAGATATACAAACTGATTGAAAACAATTTGTTTACAAAATTTCTCAAATGTGAACAGAGAATAATTGAATTATTAGATTATAAAAGAGTTATTGCTTCGCAATAGTACCAAGTACTAAGTACCAAGTACCAAGGGATTAGTAATGATTATAGATTCCTCCCTTTTGAGGGAGGTGCCCGAAGGGCGGAGGGTCCTCCCTGAGTACTGAGTACTGGGTACTTACACTTGGTACTTAGTAGATTATTGCCCTTATTACTGAGTACTGGGTACTTACACTGGGTACTATATACTTGTATTCATTCTTCAAGGATGAAAACCTGATAAAAGCACGTAGGGAAAAAGTAGGAAAAACAAGGTAAATCACTACCATTGAAGACTAAACAAAAATAAACTTTTAAATATATAAAATCTATTGAAACTAATAAAGATTTTCCTATAAGATAGTAAATTTATTACTAATCAAATTATATGTTATTTGGGAAGCCGTCTAAGGAAAAATTGATCCAAATTATCAACGAGATACCAGATGATATTTATTATCGCTTAGATCAGTTGAAATTGAAAGGTCAAGGTTACTTGAATCGTGAAGATTTTTTGTGGTATTGTGTGGTAAGAATTTTTGCATATATTTGAAATGAAAAATGATATGAATCTTTTGTTGATAATGAAAAATTAATTAATATAATTTCTTACAATTCTTTGAAAAATGTACTGGATTCTGATGAATTTTACGGACTATTAGTGTCTACATTCAAGCAGTGAAAAGTTGAACTTACTGAGGAAAGAGCATACCAACTTATAAAGAACTATGAGTTGATAGATGCAATGGGTTGAGTAGAAAAAGCTAAAGAAAAAGCACTTAGAGCAAGGTGAGTAAAATGAAAACTTGAATTTATAAAGCAATTTCATGGAATTGGAAATAGATATTGAATGAAATTACGAATGGATACTTATCATGAAGATTTTCACGATCAGATGTTAATTACTCCTCAAATATCTTCAATTTCCAAAGTAATGTGATTTGATTTTGAGAATGAAAGCCAAGAAATATACTTTTACAAAAATATTTCAAATATTACTTGATTAGCACTTTGGGATTTAGATAGACTAATAAATGAGTATTCTAATATATTTTTGAATAAATTAGTTACTTTTTAGAAAATGTAAACATAAAATCAATTAGTTTTAATTAATTTTTTGAAATTCAAGGATATTTCATTACTATAATAATAAGTATTTTATACAAAAACAAAAATTCTATGAACAAGAAAATATATATTGGTTTGTGATTGGTAGCATTAGCATCAAGTTTTGTACGAGCTGTCAACTCTAATATCATTATTACAAATGAAATAAAAGTAAAAATTGAAGAAGAGCTGGCTAGAAATCCTATGAAATTAGATAGTTACTATGTCTCTATTGATAAATTAATACAAGCAGTTAAAGAACAAAAAAAAGATGTGGAAGCGTTAAATGATATAAAAGTATTTTTGAAAGAGATAAAGAATAATGAGCATAAAATTTCTCATAAGTCAAAACTACAAATTGTAAAATATGCATACAATAAATTAGATAGTATCTTTGAAAGTAATATTCTTACTTGAGATAGTTTTCAATTATTTGCAATGAGAGATTCTAAATTATTTGTTACTTTTTTGAATGATTGAAAAATAAGGTGTTGTCAAAGTTGAACTACTAAGTTACAATGATGAGAAAGAGTAATGTGAGTACTATGACAAGCAGTAAATAATTGTGTTTGAGATTCAAGATTTGGAACTACTATCAAGAAAAGTGAATTGAAGGATATTGATATGGTTTTTAATTTTCTGTTCAATAAAACTAAAATACCAAATAGTTCTTTAGTTGCAATTAGTAAAAATATTCAACTTTGAATACATTGAATTCAATTACAGTCCTGAAAAAAGTCTGCTTTTTTTAAAGAGTCAGTACCTATTTCCAAAAATTATGATCTACAAACTACTTTAAGTAGGTTATGTTTGAAAGCTTGACTAGATGATGAATGTTATACATCACCTGATGTTACTCTTTATAAATATGATACTTTAACATTCAAATGAAGTAGAGATGGTAGAATCACTGATTTGTATAGGTATAATGTTTATTTAGATTCTGATAGAATTAGTAAGAGAGTAATAGCTAATAGAATAAAATTAGCTGAAAGTTGGTTTTTGGAGAATGTAGATCCAAAGACTAAATTACTTAATTATGAGTATTTTCCAAGCAGTGATTCCTATTCGACTGATAATAATGATGTGAGACAAATGTGAGCATTGTGGTCTATGACAGAGTTGAGAATGTTTTTGAAGTCAGAAAAATTATCTCCATTAATATTGAAAACATTTAATCATTATCTTCAATACGCCAAAATGGCAGAGGATTGAGAATATGTATATTTTGATATAGATTGAAGTAAAAAATTAGCATATTCTGCATTCATGATATTCGCTTTGGTAAATATGCCAGAATATAATAATAGAGATGAAATACTTAGACTAATTGGTAATGGTATAGTTCACTCTCAGCAAGAAGACGGTTCTTATAATACATTTTTTTACAAAGAAACTTATGTTGGTAAGGATTTTTATCCTTGAGAGGCAATGCTTGCTTTGATGAAACTATACAATCATAGCAAAGATAAGAAATATTTAGATTCAGTTATAAAAGCTTTTCCATATTATAGAGAGTATTGGAGATGAAACAAAAATACTGCATTTATACCTTGGCATTCTCAAGTATATCTATTGTTGTACAAAGAAACCAAAAATAAAGAACTGGCAGATTTTGTATTTGAAATGAATGACTGGGTAGTAGATAATAAATTCATAACACAAGACACCTACAAAGACAGAATTTGATGATTCAAATCATATAATCCTTGAATTACATCAGCATCTCATTCAGAATGACTTAATGATGCATATACATTAGCTTTGTTAATGTGAGATAAAGAGTATATAAATAAATATTACAATAAACTTAGAGATAGTATTAGGTTTGTTATGCAATTACAATATACTCCTTTGAATACTTTTTATTTGGAAAATCCTAAAAGAGCTAATTGATGATTTAGAACTTCATTGGTAAACAACGCTCAAAGAAATGATCATACTCAACATGCTATACTTGCTATGTTGAAAGCATATTATAATAATATATACTAGTAATTTTTACAAAAAGAAACTCTCAGGCTGAACCTGAGAGTAATATGCCAGAGATATTATCTCCTTATGGCATTTGAAAAAACTAATGGCAAAAAGTTTTTACACAAGGTTATGTAATATAATTACTTCCTTATGATAATAAAATACTATAGAAAAAAATTATAAAGTCAAGTATTTTTTAAAATAAAATTATAATTTATGTATAAATCGTTTTTATATAATTATTTGTTGTTTATAGACAAAAAATAATTATAAATATTTATTTAATAGTAACTTATAAAAGATGAAAATAGTATCCATAATCTTTATTTTATTTGGTATAACAATAATTGTTTATCCTCAACTTTTAGCTTATTTAATTGGTTGATTCTTTATAGTTTTGGGATTGAACCTTTTAGTATGATATTTGATATTTCAATCAAAGTTCAAAAAAGCCAAAAAAGATTACGCAGAATTTATGTGATATAAAATTTACAAAGGTTAGTGGTTGTTGTCTAGAAATTTATCAATCTTTTCAGTGATCAATCTTATTTCTTCAATAGGATCATTTTCTATATTAACATTGAATCATGAAGCATTTGTATGTCATCCTCATCCAAACAAAGAACTTGCAACAAGTTGTGCTTTGTGATTTTTGCTTCTAATAGATCAGTTTATATTGCTTCCATCAATATAAAACACTATGGACATTTTTTTGTCTTTTATTTGTCTTATGTATTCTTTTGAATCTCACATCTCATCTTTACTGACTCACATTTTTTCAAGTTCTTGTTTTGAGAAGTAAGTATATAAGAAATGTTTCATTTTTTTTGTACGTAGAAGTACTACGCTATTGGCTTCAATTGATTTGAAGCTTTTGTTGTTGTATAGTTTTTCCAAGATCATTTCTCTTTTCGCTCAGTATTCCAATAGTTTTTTACCATTCAAAAAGGTGTTGGGAGTTACATTAGTATTTACAAAATTATTAGTGTCAGTCGTTAGTCACAAAAATAATAATGAAGCAATTTTGCTATCTATAGATTCTTTCCAATTAGTTTCAATTAAATCTAATACTATTTCGCAACAACTGCTATAAGTTGTATCTACAAAATCATAATTACCAAAACTATTTGTCTGAACATGATGATCTAATACTAAAATATTAGATTTTTTGAAGTATTCTTCATTTTTATCCCAGAATTTTTTTATCATTTTAGGTTCTGCACAATCACAAATAATTATCAAATCATAATTCTTGTAATCAAATTCAGTTTTGATATTTTTTCATTCTCTTATAAATTTTAGATAATTAGTTTCATTAGATGGAGCAAATATATTTACTGATTTTCATAATTTTTTTAGAGTAATTCAAAGGCCTAAAATACTTCACATAGCATCTCAGTCAATTTTATCGTGTCAAATAATACAAATAAAATTACATTTATTTATTAGTTCTCATATTTCAGCAAAAGTATTCATAATATCTTTTAATCTTTTAAATTAATCTTGATATTCATTAGTAATATCAAAGAATATCATACTGTCTTTTTTGAAAACTAGTTCTGCATCTCAAGTAGGTCAATTTCTATTTTTCCTAATAAATACTTCAGTATATGGATTTCAGTTTTTGTCTTTTTTATCAGTTTCAGCATCATAGTAATCATCTCTATAAAGCATCATTACAGCATCAGCATCTTGCTCAATTGCTCAAGAATCTCTAAGGTCTGAAAGTTGTGGTCTTTTGTCAGGACGAGCTTCTACTCAACGAGACATTTGTGATAATGCGATAATAGGAAGCTTTAGTTCTCTTGCTAATTCTTTTAGTCATCTAGATATTTCAGTGATTTCTTGTACTCTATTTCATGCAAATCTTCATCATCAGTTCATAAGTTGTAAGTAATCTATGATTACCATATCTATTCATCATTTTTCAATAATTAATTTTCTAAGTTTGGATTTTAGTTCATTTACACTTGCTCATCATTTGTCATCAATATATATGTTAGTGTCACCTAGTTTTTCCATTGCATCTCAGATGCTCATAAAATCTTGATCATCAAGCAATCATTTTGTGATTTTGAACATTGGTATACTTGATACTGAAGATAATATTCTATCTACTATTTGATCAGAGCCCATTTCCAAAGAAAAAATTGCTATTGATTTTTTTTGAGAAACAGCTCAATTTAGCGCTAAATTAAGAGCAAATGCAGTCTTTCACATACTTGGACGAGCTGCTAATATAATCAATTCTCAAGGTTTGAAACCACTTAACATTTCGTCTATTTTATTGTATTTTGATAATACTTTATTTTGGTCAACTATTCATGGATTGTCTACAATTTCCATAAAATAAGTAGATCTTTCATCAAGAATATTCTTGATATGTTGCATACTATCTTGAGATGTGTATTGAGTAAGTTCAAAAACTTTTTTCTCTATGCTATCAATAATATCAGTGAAATCTTTTTCTGCATAGACATCTCATATCATTTTTTGTGCAGATTTCAATATTGTTCTAAGTATAGATTTTTCCTTTACAATTTTACCGTGTTGCTGTGCATTGGCTGCAGTAAAAATAAACGCAGAGATTTCATATAGATATTCAATTCATCCAATATTATCTAGTTCTCACATTTTTTTGATTTTATCAGCAACAGTAACAACGTCAATTGTCTTACGAGAAGACCAAATATCTTTCATTGCTTCAAAAATTATTTGATGTTCTTTTAGATAAAAATCCAAATGATTCAAAGAGAATCCATCTAATACATAAATCACTTCATTGTCTATAAAAACTGAAGATAGTACTGCTTTTTCGGCTTCAGAACTATGAGGTGGCAGTCTCATTGCATCAATATCAACCATTTATTTTAATTTCTATACTATAAAAAATCATTTATATTTATTTAAAATAAGAAATCAACTAATTAATTTTTTAAAATTTATTTTTCAAAATGTCAACTGAGTATGTGCACATTTGACATAGAGAAAACTCAATCCAAACCTGCACGGACAGGGTTAAAATCAAATGTTATTTTTTCTTGACAATACAATAATAATTTAGTATAATTTAATTATTTTGGTTAGATATATAAATGGCAAACAGATTGCAAAAGTTTCTAAAATCATTTACATTGATAGAGTTGATAATAGTAATAGCGATAATAGCAGTGTTATGAGTGTCGGCATTTTTGCTATTATCTCAGTGGATAAGTAAGTGAAGAGATACAAGGAAGATAAGTGATATACAGACTATCCAAAAGTCATTGGAAATAAGAGCAATAGAAAGTTGAATATATCCAATGCCAGATGGAGAAGTAATAGAGTGAACAATAGATGGAGCAAAGCTA
>JAZHDC010000139.1:0-3299 GCA_036541305.1 Candidatus Absconditabacteria bacterium | reverse complement strand
TTGCACCCTTCCTTTGGTCCTTCCCAGAGATTGCAGTTGATTAAATATTTTTATGAATTGCAATCTAGGATATGGGAAATTGCAATGGGAGATTGGGGATTGTTTAGAATAAACCTACTATGTTCTATTTACTATCGCAATCTGCTAAACAGGGGTGCAACAGTATTAGTATATTGGAAATTGAGATGAGAGATTGTCGTAGATGATTACTAATATATACGATATTTGAAAGCATTAAATGGACACTTTCCTATTGCGAAAAAATAGAAAAAGTATATACAAAAGATACAAAATTAAGGAGGTAAATATGACAAAAGATGTTGAAATCAGTTGTCAACAACAGCTTGAAGAGTTTAAACAAGCTGTAAAAGAGTATTTTGAAGCACTGAACAACTACCTGCCCTCTGCCTCACATGTGCTTGGTCAAACAAAAGATGCACAAGCATTGCGAATGGCTCGTAAAAGGGTAGATGCACTGCTGGAACAGGGAATTAATGAAAAAGGAACTGATTGAAAAACCTCAAAAGCAAAACCAACATACTTAGGAATTCCTGGGTATGTTTTTTGATTTAATTTAATTGCATTTATGGACACTTTCCTATTGCGAAAAATTTGAAAATGAATATATAAAATAAACCTACACAAGGAGATTGCAATTGCAATAGAACATTGAGAAATATGCTTCTCCAATCGCTATTGCTAAAAATTATTGTGATTGTGTCATTAAAATAATGTTAAATTCTTCTTTCGATTCGCCTGTCCGGCTGGGACCTACTTTTTTTCATCGCCAAAAAAGTAGGCAAAAAAAGCTAGGCGACAAAAAGAACGACACGGATGCGAGCTTTAGATTTCAAAGATTTTTAGCTATGATTTTTTTAACCCACTTTGTGGGTCCCATAAAAAAATCAGTAAACTAGCATTTGCTTAGCTTTTCCTCATTCGTATCGAAGCGGTTTTTGTCGCCGACCACAATAATGTAAAAGTAATAGATTTTTCCTATAATTCACCTTTCTGTCTAAGAGATAAGATTTTTGAATTCCCAAAACTTTCCTATTGCGAAAAATTTGAAAATGAATATATAAAATAAACCTACACAAGGAGTTGAATATGAAAATAGGAAACTTGAGAAAAGACAGGCTTCATAGAGTGAAAAGGTGTTTTGTTGCAATGTTTGTCATAATTTTAATCGCTGGATTCTGTGGTTTTGGAACTTTTATGAGAATGCCCGATTATACCATCATCACAATGTTTGCGGTGTTTGGATTATTTGGCATAAATGAAGGATTGAAACTGGACAAATTCACCTATGGCAAGGGATTGGAAGCACTGAAAACTTTAAAGTTTGCTGAACTTGAAAGGGACAGCAAGATTCTCATTGGTTACATTATCTTCAGTGTAATTTTTACAAGTATAGGTTTTCTATGGTAAAAACAATCTAGGCAGGGAATCCCCTGCCTTTTTTCATTTTAGAAATTAATATATTTAATTATATATTCTAAAATGAAAAAAAGGAGTGAGAGTACTTAGTAGTTAGTACTTAGTTCAAGGTTTTAAATACATGGAGTTATCTATTCTAAAATGAAAAAGGGAATGTGAGTAGTTAACAATAGGGAATTGCTTCGCAATTTAGGAGATGGCGATAGGAAATAGATTATAGTAAATGAAATCAATAATTAAAATGTAGGGAGATTATCAAGAATGATTACTAATATATACAATATTTAAAAGAATTTCCAAAACTTTTCTATTGCGATAATTTTGAAAATGAATATATAAAGTAAACTTACACAAGGAGATTGCTATGAAAATAGGAAACTTAAGAAAAGACAGGCTTGTAAGAGTGAAAAGATTTTTTCTTGCAATTTTGAATGTGATTATCATGGGAGGATTTTGTATATTTGCTGAGTTTATGAGGTTACCAAACTATTCCAGTATCACAATGCTTATCTTGATCGGACTGTTCTCAGTAAATGAATCATTCAAACTTGACAAATTGACCAAGGGTAAGGGATTAGAGATTTTGAAGACAGTGAATATATCGGATTTTGAAAAAAATACAAAAATGCTGCTTTGGTATATCCTTTTCTCTGTACTAGCAATGATTGTAGTAGTAATCTATGAATTTTGAAATCGCACAAGGCAGGGAATCCCCTGCCTTTTTTCATTTTAGAAATTAATATATTTAATTATCTATTCTAAATGAAAAAAAGGAGTGTGAGTGTGAGTAATTAGTAGTTAGGAAATTGATTTGCAATTTAGGAGATAGCGATAGGAAATAAAAAATAGTAACAATAATATTTATAATCAATTATCCACCTGTAGGGACACACCAGATTAGCTGATTGCAATTGTAAATAGTAAATTGTAATAATAATCCACTACAATATCCCATTGCTATTGTTATAGACTATTATGTATGTCCTAATTACTATAACCATTCGGTAGGGAACACAGGCCTGTGTTCCTTACTCGATTTTTGCTGCCTGCATATCATATTTCAAATAAATTATTAGAATAAGTTCAAAGTAATTAGTACGAAATATATTGGATTTCTCAACTACTTTTAGTCGGTGGAAATGATAAAAATCAGTCATCTCGAGCGAAGTCGAGAGATCTCAATAGTAATTATTAAATTATAATATTTGTATAAAAAATCATTTTCACTGCAAATACTGCTCAGACATTTTTGTTGTGGCGACTAGAGTAATCTATTAAAATCTCGAATCTTATATCTCAATCATAACCTGCTCAAATAGTGTCTTTTCACAAAAAAGTCTTGAAATTTGTTTCAAAAAGACTATATACAGCTTACCGATACTAAGGAGATACAGATATGTATAATGCTTATATGAGACTTGATGGAAGAGTAAGGGAAGCTATAGGTGCTAATGTTGATATGTCTTTATTCTATTTTTATAATCAATGGTTAAATATACCTAAGATTATTGTTATTATAATGTTTATTTTAATTGGAATTTATAGATTTAAATGGACATTAAAATATGATGTCTTGAATGATGAATACCAATTGGATTTTATGAAATTCTTGATGTTTACGAGTAAGTATATGGTTTTTATCCCTGGACTTTGTAAGTTTAGAAAACAAGACAAAGTAACAATAATTGTTAATAACAATTATTGTCCACCTTATGATTTGAAATATATTAGGTTTAGCGAACTTGAAGAATTGACTAGAAACAGTTTGATTATGGTTATTATAACAACAATCACATTCTGTATCGGTATTTTACTTTAGATTATATATTGGCAGGGAATCCCCTGCCTTTTTTTTATTTTAG
>JAZHDC010000138.1:0-3306 GCA_036541305.1 Candidatus Absconditabacteria bacterium | reverse complement strand
TGCAGAAATGACAAAAAGAAGAAAGGAAAAATACAAATAGCAAATATTTAATAGAAGAGTTCATACTCTTCTATTTTTTATAATCGTAATTATTTTATTCATATATAACAATTCATAAGTCTAATTTTATCTTGTTTTTAATACAAATATATTTATATATATGTAAATTTAATATATTAATATGTAAAATGATAAAAAAATTACTGGGATTTTGTTTATTTTTACTAAGTATTGCTTCTTTTAGTTACGCTAATTTAAGTATTTCTCCTCTTAAGTTTGAATATGATTTGAAACCATGAGAGACAATTACTGATAAAATTAAGGTTACAAACAATACTTGATGACCTGTTACTTTATACACTTCTAAAGAAGATTTTATTGCTTGAGATGACACTGGAACACCAAAGTTTATAAAACCTCAAGATCAAACAAATAAAAGCATTTCATTATCAGAATGGATCAATATAAATGCTGAAAATATTACTTTGGAGAATAAAGAATCTAGAGAAATAACTTTCCAATTAAAAGTTCCACAAGTTGGAGAGCCAGGATGACATTATTGAGCAATTTTTTTTAGTTCATGAATACCAAATTCATGACAAGTAGCAGTTGTCCAAAGAATGTGAGTATTATTACTAGTAAATGTTGAATGAGAAATTACAGTTTCTGGAAACCTAAATAGTTGGAATATATGAAAATTAAATTGAAATAATATTGAAGAAAAAAAATCTATTGATGAATTTCCAATAAGTTTTTGAATAAATTTTGAAAACCTTGGTAATGTTCACATCAAGCCTAAGTGACAAATATTAATATTCAATGAAAAATGAGAAAGAATTGAAAAAATATGAGTAAAGGATATTTTATCTCCAAATTGAGTAAAAACTTGAGAAGAAATTGTTGACTATTTGCCGATTAATGATGAAAATGGAAATGTTCTGCCAAATTCCACAAGAAAATTTATAGTAAATTGGAATTGATATGCAGAAAAAATTTATGAGAAAATTAATTTTTTGAGTTTACAAGATAAGGTTAGTCTAGAAAAAGAAGAACTTACAAAAGATATAAAGCCTTGGGAAACAATAAAAGAGGTAAATGTAACTAAAAAATATAAAGCTCAAATCAACTTATCTTATGTATGAAAAGATTGAAAACAAAATGAATTTAATTGAGAAAAGGAGTTCAATGTTACTTACAAGCAAGTAAAGAAAGTAATAAGCATATATGTTATAATTGGATGAATTATATTATTAGCTTTTATTGCATACTACATAACAATAGGAAAGAAAAAAACTGAAGAAAGAATTAAAAAGAAACTATTAGAAGAGATGAAAAATGCAAAATAATTATACTACATAAATTATCATAATGAAAAAAATATTACTCTTTATGCTACTAATAACTACTTCTATTTCATTAAGTATTGGAAGTATTTTTGCATGAAGTTCTGTAAATATTTATGCAACAGTTTGAGAAACTAACAATATTCCAAGAATAAGTGAAATAATTCCAGATTATAATCCTACAATTGTCTACATTTGAGAGTGATTAATTTTTCAATTTAGTGTATCTGACAAAGAAAATGAGCTTTTATACTACACAATTTCTACTGATGATTGAATAATTGATAATACATCATGAACTATAAATTGATCATGAAATATATCTTTTTTATATCAAGGACCAAGTTATTTCCCACAAGCCTGAACACCAAGTGAATGACTTACAAAAATTTATATCACTGTAAATGATTGAATTAATTTTATTGTTAAAGAAATTAATGTATATATATTCTAAAAACTAATTTATGAAAGGAAAATTGTTAATAACTACATTTATAATATCCACTTTTTTACTAGTAATAGTAATATTTTATAATAATCAATGAAATCAAGAAAAGCAAAACATTGATATAGATTTTTTTGTAAATAATATTACTTGGGATACTTGAATTAAAAAGCAAATTCCATACAAGAAATGAGATGAAATTGAAATATCTTTGATTCTTAAGAACTATACAAAATATAAGCTTATGTATGATATTTGAATTGAAAAAATAATAGAAATTCTAAAACTAACAAATGTAAATATAATTACAGAAAATAATGATCTAAATTCAAAAGATGCAAGAGTGATCAAAATTACAGGAACTACACAAAATTCATGAATTACTCCTGATAATTTGAACGAACTAGTTGAATTGGATAATAAAGAATCAATTAAAGCTCCTAATGTTAAAGATGAAAAAGATAACAATGATATAATACAAAATGAAACTATTGATAAAAAGAATAAATATGATATAAATCTTAGCAAATATGAAATAATAAATAATGAATCGAGCTTGATAACATTAACTTGACAGGATTTGAGAAGTATAAAGTGAATATGAATATGAGAGGTAGTATATTTTGTAAAGAACTATTCTTGAATTAATTACATTACTATAGAAGAAAAGACATTGAACAGATGAATACACTTAATCTATTTTCTATTAAATAATGACGAACTAAGAGCATCAAATAGTAGTATGAATGTTAAATCATTTGAAGATGAAGTCTATGTTAGCAATATTATGCCAAATAGATTTTCAAATCAAAACTCTAGACGAATTACTGTGCAATGAAAGTGACTAAAAAATACTATATCAATACAATTAAATAATAATAAAGTTTTCCAAAAAGTAGATTTCAAAATAGTATCAGATACGGTACTTGCTCTTAATATTTGAAAAAACTTTCCAGTATGAACTTATAATATGAATATTATGACATTAGAATGAATTTATGAAATAAAAGATTACAACTTTACAGTTACTGAATAATGAAATTTAGATATTAAATTACCAAAATGAAGAAAAATAGTTTTATAGTATGATTATTATTGATATTGTTTAGTTGAGTTATTTCATTTACTAATGCTAGTGTAATTTGAAATGTTCAAGTTAAAAAATCAACAGAGTTAGATTCTACTTATACTAGTAATTTAATATGAGTCAGTTTGAATAGTAAAGTTGACTTTAGAATACTAATATCTACTAGTACTATTTGAAATTTTGCTGGTAATATTACCTTACCATCTTGATTTTTATTATTTGGAACTGTTTCTATTTGAGCTAAAAACACTTGTATTACAAATATTAATAGTTCATGAAATAATTGAGTTGGATTTTCGTTTACCAATTGATGATGAACATGCAAAGTAGAGTTATTGTGAACTTATATTGTAAATTCATTATGAATCAAAACTATTACTTCTACTTATAATGATTGAACTACAATTTATCCATTTGACAATATTTTTATA
>JAZHDC010000137.1:0-3363 GCA_036541305.1 Candidatus Absconditabacteria bacterium | reverse complement strand
TATTAATACTATTTACTATTTCCTATCGCAATCCCCTAATTGCGTAGCAATTCCCTATCGCTATCTGCCAATTGCGTAGCAATTCTGCAATTCCCCCCCTTGAACTTAAACTTAAACTCACACTTACACTTTTTTAATATATTGGAAATTAATAATTATATTCGAATATTCCAATATATTAAAAAAAACTAGGTTACCCTAGTTTTTGTAATTATAAATGTAATAGATTATTTGTTACAATCACAATCTTCACATTCTTCGTCGTCTTCACAATCATCATCTTCGTCAGATTCTAGAGAGTCCATGAATCAAGAAATTAATATACTTAGTACTTCTTCATCTGTCTCGATCTCTTCGTCTGTCATTTCTGATAAGATGTCTTTCAACTCTTGAATTGCATCATAAAGCTCTTGTGTAACTTGTATAGATTTCATCTTTTAAATGTTATTAATTAAAGATAGAAAAGTATAATAATAAATTTTTATTATATATCAAGATGTTTTTATAGATTATTTGTCAAAGATGAAATCTAGTATAATTAATCTTGCATCAACATGTCAATATCGTCTGAAATAGTCTGTTTTCTACTGGCCCAATCCTTTCTACGTGAGTCTTGCCAGTAGTTTTCTTCTCAATCTAATCTTCAAGAATCTTTATTTAGATTTTTACCAGCAATTGGTCTCAAATATCAGATCACTCTAGAAGCAACCATTACATTCGCACTACTACAATGAGGACATAATAAGTGTTCTCACACCATTTGCTCTCCACAATCTCAACATGTAGACAAAGTAGGAGTTAGTGTCATGTAAAGAACAGGCGTTTCAAAAGTTTTTTGTACTAATCTTTTCTTGATCTCAATAGGAAGCTTTTCTCACAAGAAGAAATGTTGTACACTTCATCAAGTTGCATAAGATTGAAACTCTGCTGATATTTGAATTTGTGCTCATATATTTTTTTCGTTATATGGAGGCTGGAAACCTGATGTTAGAAAAACATCATTACCATCTCATTGCAAATACAAGTCATTTGTATACTCAAAAGAATCATTTGGAAATACGATAGATTTTCATCAATTTCTAATATTTTGTATAAAAGCTCTATCTTTCTTAGCCATAGTAGGTGCTCAATTTTCAGAAGGCGCATACTCTAATGAAACAGGTGCTTTATCTCTTATCATCATTTCATTGATTTTGTCTACAATATGTGTAGCAATTTCATGAGCAATTTTTCTTCACTGTGGGTCTTTTAATCAATCCTTATAACCAAAGTTAACTATTCATTCTTCTGCTCATACTACTGACAATACATTGAAAAATGTAGCCAATGATTTGTTGTAAAAGAAAAAGTATGGATACAACTCTTTGTGAGCTTCTATAAATTTTCTTCTTCTTTGTGCAAAGCACTCTGCAGCTTCTAGTATAAAATCTAATCTTTCATAAAACTTTTCTTTGTTCCAGTTTCAATTGGAGTCCAATGAAGTAAACATAATTCTATGAAGATTGATGTTAAATACACCAATTCATCCAACTCAAGAATTAGACCTAAAACTTGTTCATCCTGAAGCTCTCAAAATATCATTGAAATCTACTCTAAATCTACAACAAAAACTTTTTTGACTAGAAGGGTCTCTTGGTTCAATATATTTATTCAAAGATCTCCATTTTTCTTCTAAGAAAGGTTTTGTTCTATAATTTTCAAAATAACATCCTCACCAACTATCCATATTTTCCAACAAATAATTGAATATTTCATTTTCATAATCAAACTCATCGTAAATATTTACTGTAATCAATGGAAATGTGAAAGGTTTTCCTTTTGCATCTCACTTTTTCATAGCATCTATAAAAGCTTTATTTGATAAGTTTAAATATCTTGTAGGAATTTCTTTGTATTTTACACTAGCAACTTGTCATCATATTACTACATAATCTTCTTTCAAATGAGGATCCCATTCAAAATTCATAGTAATATTTGTAAATGGAGAATTTCCTGCTCTAAATGGAGTATTTACAGCATAAATAAAACTTTCATAAGCATTTACCAAATCATGATGGTCCACTGGCTTTCATTTCTCGTTCTCTTGATACCACAAATAACTAGCAACTATTGCTGTTAGATCATTCATAGCACAGGCACCATGAATTTCTTGTGAAATAACTGCAATAAAGTTCGCACACAAATCCAACAAAGATCTGTAATATTTTGGAGGTCTTGTAGATATGTTATTATCAGCTGTTGAGTTTAGTCACAAAGTAGCAATATCCTTGGAACTAAATCATGCACAGTAAGGTCAAATTATACTCATATTGTGGAAGTAAATCCATCCCTCATCATATAAATCTCTTGAAGATACTCATTTATAATCTTGATATACTTGGTCAAACCAAAAATCTTTAGATATCGCTCAAGACATTATACTATTCAATGTAGGTAACGAATATACTAGATTTGCATTATTTCTACTATTATCGTCTTTACCAATGTATCAATAGATTAAATCAAAATAAGGATTGTTCTTTTTTTCTTCAGACATTATTTTAAAATGATGAATTAAAACTTTTTTTACAAAACTACTGAATTTATAATTCGTAAGTATTTTTATTGTTATCTAAAAACATTTATAAATCCACATAATTATTAAAATAATGTGGTTTATGTAAAACTTTAGTTACATAAGATTTGATATCATCGAAGTATTTTTTATCTTCCACAATAGGATATATTACAGTTCTATAAATACTTTTTTCCAAATCTTTGGATATATCTAAACTTTCCAAAAATTTAGTATATAATTGTTTTGAATACTCTTGAGGAGTTCAAATAACTTTGGAAATAACATCATAATAATCTTTGTTCCAGTATGGTCCTTTGATATCTATAGCAAATCAATCTATAAGTCAAGTTGATACTAATCTTCTCATTTTATCTGGAAAAGATCCATTTGTATCTACTCTAATATAAATATTAGGATTCATCTCTTTCAATAATTTTATTGTATCTATAATTCTTTCCACTGAATATATCAAAAACTCTCATCCACATAAAATCACCATATCTATCAAAGGATTTTTCACTGCTAATGAAATTTCTTCCATTGATAGCTGTGCAGTACTATTACAAACTTTCACAGATTTCTTTTCACTTTTGTTTCAATCTACATAATCCCGTCATGCAAGATGTCTGTTGTGACAACCATAACACTTTAGATTGCAACCTCAAGAATACAATACTAATGAGTACATATTTGGATGATCATAATATGTATATTCTAGTCAGTAAAAGGAAATCATTTTATTTTATATTTAGGAAGCTTCTCCACAGCACGGGTAGCATGCCTTCTAGCCATACTGCAGGTGTAAT
>JAZHDC010000136.1:0-17646 GCA_036541305.1 Candidatus Absconditabacteria bacterium | reverse complement strand
TCAAGTAAGTGTAATGTCGTAATAAGATGTTCCATCCCATTTCATAAGTTGAGCAGAATAATCACTAGTATTTACTCAAACTCATGAAAGATTATCTGAATATTGTAATGTAATATTGAACATATCCTGAAACAATAATTGATTCTGTGAAGGAAAAGAAGACTCAAATGTAGGTGATACTGAATCAAAAACATTAGCAACTCAAGGTGTTCATTTGATAGTATCATTATCAAACCCTAAACTAGCATGAGAGCTATACCAACTAGATGAAATTATTCAACTTCAAGGATTTGAATTTCTTTCCATAGCTCTTGGTAAATCATTATCTCAAATAACTGGCACAAATGCAATTCTAGCAACATCATTGGTTACAATTCAATTTTTCAAGACTAAGTCGTTCATTGAAGATGACAAATTCATTTGTGGATACACATAATCTGGAGTAATATTTAGTAGGGAAGAAGATATTTCAGACTTTGCTATCAATAAATATCAATTACCTGATAAATTCAAACTTGGTAGAGTAAAATCTACTAAATTTCATCAAGCATTCTCAATTATCCATCAAGTTAAATCAACATCAACATCGCTTAAATTTCTTAGTTCAATATACTGGTTAGCTCACAAATCTATATCTGACCACATAACTTCATTGATTATAACTGATGCTGAAATGTCACTATAAGATTCAATATCTTGGCTATTTCAAAGCAAATCTTTTATTGATCATGGTACATAAGATATTTGAGTTGTTCAATAAACAATCTGCTCATCTATTATTGTTAATTCAATCAAATTATCATTTGGACTAATTCAAGTATCTATACTCTGAATTTGTGAAGTTCATCAATTATCGAAAACAAATCATGTAATAAACAAACTAGAATCATCTATTGACTCTGAGAAAGTAAGATACAAAAGATTTGCACCTGGTTCAAACCTGGATCATGCGATAACTGGTCATACTCAGTCAGTAGCAAAACTATCAACAACCTCCTGAATAAAAGCATTTCCATTAACATCTTGCAAGGTTGAATTACTATTAATTATAACTTTGATTTGAGAGGCTCAATCAAAATAAGCTACTTCATCTACTTGTACATAGATTATATTATCATTTGGAATATCTGTAGAATATCAGCTTACAACATATCAATTTACTACTGAATTAATTCAAGAAAAATCATCATTTAGATCTTCTGAAAATTCAAGCCTAATAAGGTCTACTTTTCAATTTCAATTTGAATCTTGAGCTGTCCTAGTAAGTAATTTTGGTGGAATTTTATCTTGAACAGTAGTAGAAGCTATTTCCAATAATCAGTTTCAGTTCAAATCAGAAATTTGAATTCCAGTATAATAGAATAATGGCACATTATCAGTATCATTATCAAGTAATGTTTCTTGAACAATGAAATTAATTTTATTATCTAAAATACTTGAAGAAGATATATAAGATCAACTAGACAGATTACTAAACACAAAATCTCAGGTAGAAACTGCTCATGTAACACTCTCAGAAAATGTAAGCTGGATCTTATCAGCTTTATAATTGCTATCAGTATCAAATATTTGTGCACTTATCAAAACTGGATTTGCTAAATCTCATATTGGATAATCTGTGAAATTTCAAACTAAATTATTGTTCAAATCTTTGTAAATCGTATTATTCAAGGACAAAGTCAATCACTGAGTATTTGTATTGTATTCAATAGATTCTACCAAATCAATGAATATGAAATTTTCATTAATAGTTATATCACTCAACAACATTCAATCTAAACTATTTCAAATAGAAAAACCAGTTAATATAGACTCTTGATTAAGTGTTTCTGAAAAAGACAATTTGATTTGATCCAGTTTTCAGTTTTGGTCAAGGTCTAAGGCTTGGATAGACTGGACTCTAGGAGATGCACCATCAATGGCTCCATTTGAAGAAGATTCCAAAGGATTTCATGCAATATCAGTTAAAGATCACTTTGTATAATTAACATTAGGAGTAGTAGAGGTATTTCAAATATTTGCAAATTTAATTATAAACTTATTATCGTTTGGTGATAATCAACTCTCCCAACTAGTTGGATTTCCAATTCAATCAGAAATTAGAAAATCTCACAATTCAATAGTTGAATCTAGGATGCTTTCACTCATTGTAATTCGGATTGCATCAATTTGTCAGTTAGCATCCATATCTAAACTTGTAAGAGTTTGTATTGAAGGAGGAAGTGAATCTATAGAAAAAGTATTACTCAAAATTGTAGAATTATTTCAAAGTTTATCATAAACAGTTAGTCTCAATCTAGAATTTGAAATATCTGTAAATTGAGGCACTGCCCAATTATAAATTCCATCGTTACTCTCCCCCACTGTAATAGATTGATATTCATTTCAATCAAAATAATCTATATTTACATAGTCAATTCAAATTCAGTTGTCAGTAATATTATTGGAATTCCAAACAATATCCACATTCATTCATCATTTTATTATTCATCCAGTTGGGAAAGTCCAAAAATTAGTAGAACTAATAACTGGTGGTGTTTTATCTGCAATAAAAGTTATTCACGTATTATATGAATTGTTTACTTTGAATGAATTATCATAAGCGTTTACTTGTAACTGATAAACTTGTCAATCTAAATCTCAAGGATGAGAAACAAACTCATAAGTCCAAGATTCATTAGTTCATGATATTCATAATCATTGAAGATCATTTGTCCAATTTGATCCATCCCAATATTCATTTCATTTCTTGATGTCAATATTAACAGATGACAATCATGCTAATCAATCATTTGCAGTTCAACTAAAAATTATTGAATCTTTGAAATAAGTTCAACTTAGATTGTTTATGATAACTACAGGATCAGTATTATCTCAGGTATAATTTATTAATGAAGAAACTGTTGCATTTCATGCTAAATCTATAGATTTTATTTGGAGTGTATAAGTATTTCAATCATTTACCAATGGACTTACAGAAAAAAAGAAATTAGCACAATTTGTTGTACATATCTCATTCCAATTCTCTACTCCAAGCCAACTACTTGATCAATTATTTCGATACAAAGAATTAGTTGAATCTACAAACATATAGTAAGCTTTGTCTAAGTTTGTATCTGTAGAATTTCAAGATATATCAAATCAACTTGAATTTATAAAAGATGAATCAGGTGGCGTGGATCATCAAGAATTAGCATAATTAATAACTAAGTTTGGTGAAGTAGAATCTAAAATAAAACTAGATGAAGGTACATATTGAAATGAATTTCATGCCAAGTCATAGGCAATAAATTTTAATTTCAAACTCTGAGTATTCAAATGAGGTATACTCCAAGTATATAATCAATCATTTTGTGTTCAAGTAACTACTGCTGTATAATCAACTCAATTATTCAATGAATAATAGATATCTAGTCTATTATTATTAATATTTGTGTCAGTTATGGATCAACTATTCCATTGAATATTAAAGTCATTATTTCCTTTTATGTATTGTCAATTTGTAGGTAAAATAAGTAGATCACTATTGATTAAAGGATTTATTGTATCTACAAAAAAACTATATGGCATTTCATATTCAGTACTATTTCAAACAACATCAAAGGCTGTTGCACGGAGTTTGTAGTTTCAAGATTGTAAACTTATTAGATTCCAATTATATAATCAACTATTAGATCAACTGAAAAGATTGATCCATGTAGAAAAAGTTCAGGAAGAATAATCTAATTTTATTCTACTTAGATTAGAATCAATAATTTTGGAAGGAGTTCGTGTTATATTATAGTTTTTTCATACATAAGAATCTGACAATGGTGCAGTAAAAAATCAAGAATTAATAACTGGTAATGTGTTATCAACACTTATTGAAACATTTGCTGTTTGTAAGTTTATACCATGTGTATTATATGCTTTTATTGTAATTTGTCTATTACCATCTGCTATACTACCAGCAAATCAAGCATCAAAAGTCAAAGTAACCTGTCAATCATAAATACAATCTATGTTTGGATCAGAAAATCATTGAGAACACACAAAACCACTGTATGCACTGCTTCATGCTATTGTAGTTAAATCGAAAACAATATTATCAATATCAGAATTTATAATTGTTGATTTTATCTGGAGTTGATTTCAAGATTTGGTAAATTGACTACTATTCAATATAGTATCAGTAATTGAGCTATTAGATATAGCAGGGATTGTGGAATCTACATTAAAATCATCACAAACTGAATTTTGAGATTTATTATTCATATTATCTACTGAATATACATTCCATGAATAAGATCAATCTGGAACAGAAATTGCTTTAGATGCTACATTTCAATTATTTATAGTAGTATTTATTGAATTACATCAAGTTCAATTATAAAGACTAAACTGATAATACTTTATTCAAGATCCATTTCAAAAATCATCTATACTAGCTGACCAGTTTAAAGTTGTATTTCAAGTTCATAAAGTAGATACTTGATTCAAAACTGGACTTGAAGGAGGACAATTATCATATCAAATATTAGTAATATTATTGGAATTAGATGTATTTCAATTCATATCAGTACCAAAAATCTTTCAATTATATATAGTTCAGCAAGTTAGATTTAATCAAGATAATTGTATTTGTTTTGAATGATTTCAAATTGTTAAATCTATAGCATCATTGAGAAATTGCCTACGTAATGTAGAATCAGCATTTCATCAGCTCCTAGATAGTTCAATGTAAGTTTTGTTGAATCAGCTCATTTGCTCAGAAAAATATCGTGATAGTGACAAATCTCAGCTATAAAAGCTTCAATATCATGGGATAGTAGAATTTGAGAATCAGGATATTATTGGAGCAATCTTATCTTGTACAATCAAACTTCAGCTAGAAAAATAATCATTATATCATCATCAAGAACTATGCAAAGCTCAAGTTAACAAAACTAAATTATTTCAAGTAGAATAAGTATTTTCTAACTGAGGGATAGATATTCTAATTTTTGTTCAATCAACTGAGAATATTCACTGTCAATTAAACAAACTTCATCAAATATTGAATGACAATAAACTTCAGGAGTGAGACAATAAATCAGGATCTAATATAGAATCAGTTGTTAGTTCTATAAGAGTTTTAGAAACAAATGAAGCGAATAATACTTTTGCGTTATTTACTATATCATAAATAAAATCACTATATGTTAGAGTTCAAAAATCTCAGTATAATCAAGAAGATGATATTATCGCAACATATACAGTATATGTTATTCATTGCTGCAAAAGATTTCAAGCACTATCATTTTTTATAGATGATGTTCATACCCAAGATGTTTTATTTACATCAGATTCAATTCATATATAATTGTGTAAAGATGTATTTAATTGTGTAAATTCAGGAAGAATAAAAATTCTCCGTGACTGAAATCAAGAAAATCAAATTCAAGGAGTATTGTCCCAACTGAGAAATATGTCTCTTCAATCAAATCAAGGATAATCAAAATCTAAATCTTGAAAAGATATTATTCTTCATTCCATAGAAGGCGTTGGTTGAATCTTATTTATTGTTCAGGTATTAGATGTTACATTAGATGCATTATCCTTACATTTTCATATAATAGTATTTGTTCAAATTGACAACATACTATTAGAAATAGAATTAATGTTGGAATTTAAAGATGCAGTTTGTGTCCAATCAATTATTGATAAACAATTCTCTCCGCTTATATAACAACTACTATAAAATCAATCTTCTGAACATTTAAATGTTAAATTAGCATCTCATGTTACCACAGAACTTGGTGATATTATAAAGTCAGATATAACTGGTTGCGTAATATCTTTTGTAATATTCACTATATAACTTCAAAGTTCTTCAGACTCATTTTTTATACAAAGGTAAATAGCATTAGACCCTGTCAATAACTGATCTGAAGTAAGTTCATAATTAATAGTATCTCAACCAGTATAAACAGTCCAATCAGACAATACTGTTCAAATTGAACATGTTTCATCAGAGTCCAAAACAACTTTTGAAAATCAAGACTGACTACCACTAAAGTCAATAATTGAAGTTATATCTCATGGTCATCCAATATAATAATCAGAAACATTAATTAATGTGACTTGTGGAGCTCAAGGTGAAGAAATATTGAATACTAGTGCTGTTTGTCTATCGTCAGAATTGAATCTAGAATCTAAATAATCAGAACTATTTCAGTCTTCATCTGTTGCATTAAAATGAGTTGGTAAAAATTGTTTCTCTCAAAGAGAAGCTGTTGTTGTAACTCAAGTTTTTCTAAATACAGCTGTTAGTCAATCTCATTCACAACTATCATATAATAAGTCTTGAGAAGTACTATATCAAAGCAAATTTAAATCTGCTGAAACTAATCATCCATCAATATTTGAACATCCATTAAAATCTTTCACTTTTACATACAAATCAACACTTTCAATTCAGTCACTTTTCATAGATGTTACTGGAACTGAATCCTGAGCAAAGTAATAATCAGTAATATGAGGTTTTACATTTACATAAATATTACGAGTTAACGTTTGAGAGTATAAGTCAGAATCATCAATTCATTTTCATTGAAAGTATCATTTCATCAAATTTGAATAATTTGGAAAATTATACGGAACACTCATTCAATATTGGAGTTTCCTAGAAACACTCATATTAGCAGTGCTTGGGACCAATGGATTTGAAGAATTTGTAATATCAATAACAAATCAATTTAATGAAAAACTATCATTTGGAATAGGATCATTAATATTTACTGAATTAATTCTAGTTCTCAAAGATCATGGTATATAAGTAAAATAACTACTAATATTATTTGAAGATAAATTCTCAAACCAAACATAAGATTTTACTTGTGAAACATCACTATCTCAATTGTTATTTCAATTAAACTCAAAATAGAAGTCAACTCAAGGATTCAAAAGTATATCTCAAGAATTAGTTGCATTAATATTTATGTTAACTGCTTGAATACTTTCAGCTGCCTTAACATAAATAAGACTATTTAATATGAAAAAATTAAGATATAATAATATAACTAAAACTCTAAATAACTTAGTTTTCATAACTAGATTCTTTTATTCTAAAATTATAATTTATTAATATATATATTTCTATTAACAAATATCAAGAGATATTAGTCTAGTAAAAAATATTTAAATTATAAGAACTTAGAAAATAATACCAGTTGAAACTTCTACTTCTGCTAGATTTCATGCTAAATCTGTCACAGAAAGTTCTACAAAATCCTCTTCTACACTTGGAGTAGCATAGTCAAAAGTTACTCTATTTCAAGATATTCTAACATTTGATATAGTTCATCAAAACTTAGATGATAGATTTGCAGTTCATATATCTCAATCTACTTCAATTATTCTATCAGCATAGAAAGTATTTTGATCAGATACTCAAGCTATCCAGTTAAATGTAGATAAAGGAACTCTATCTAAAGTTATTGTTCATGAAACACTTGTAGGCTGAACATTTCAGTTAGCATCCTTTACAAATCAATATAATGTCTTCAATCAATCTGGTTCTGATAGATTCAATAATATACTACTAGATCAACTCCAATTAGGATTGTCAACAGCAGGCGCAACATTTGATTCAGAAACAAAATATCAAGCTACATCTCAAGGATTTGAATGATTAACATCTACTACAATAAATGGATCGTTGACATACTCTACTCATCATAGTATTGTCAATGAAGTAGGTGCCAAAGGTGGTTCGTTGTCAACTCAAGTTACCTCTATGGTAATAGGGATATCATAGTAATTTGTAATTTCTGCTAAAGAACCTACATAAGAAGCTGCACGAATAGTAGCTGTATATGTTCATCCAGTAACTCAAGTAGCATCAAAAGTAACTTGTCAGCTAGAATCAACTGTAACTGTTCATTGAGATGGTTGTACAGTATCAGCATTTATAAATGCAAGTCATTCTCTATTAGGGTCATTAGCTTGTGGTACTCAATCTACTAAGAAATCGTATGTAATATTCCAAGTAACTGAATCTCAGCTATCTACTGCAGCAGCTGTATTATATCGTGTAGGATCTATTGGATTTGTAGATAAATCACTAGGTACATCAATAACATATTTTACTGTATTTCAATTAAAAGTTTGTCAAGTAATAGTTGCTTTAATATTTGCTATTCTAGTAAGATAAACCATGTCATATCTAGCAGTATTTCATCAGTTAACCAAAGATAATCAAGTAGCTTGAGATCATCCATCATTAAAAGAAATCAAACAATTTGCTAATGCAGGTCATGTAAGATTGAAATTTACATCTTTATTTTCATAAATAGCATATAAAGTTCAACTATTACTTTCTATAGTTCAAGTAAATACTCAAGTTGTAAATTCAACATTATTATCAATTCACAATACTGGAGTTGGAGAAGTATTTTCAGCAACATAATGCAAATAATATGTTGTATCTGAATTTACATTGTTTATAGTAAGTGGATTGTTTCAAACTACTAAATTCATAGATGTTCAATTGTTTTTGATATCTGCAGGTGCCATAGGAGCAGAATTTGTACTCAAGATGTAATATCAAGTTCATACTTTATCAGAACTTATTTCTGTAGATATTGAACTTCCAGTCGTAGTTTTGTTATTGAAAGTAAGAATAGGTGCATTAGATAATGTAGTTACTTCATAGTCAGCAATATATCATCAAACAGTAAGTAAAACAGCTCTAGTCTCTCATTCTACAGCTCAAGTAGTCAATCTTACAGCAACTGTATCTCAATTATTAATAACTCATGCATCAGATGTAAATGCTCATCAATTTATACTATATTCTCATCATGTTACACTTATAGGTGAAGGTCAATTAATTCAAGCTATTGTATTTGTATTGGAAGTATATAAAGTATTGATAGAAGCGTTTGATACACTATTAAATGTGAAGGCATCTGGAATTAAATCTAATGCCGCATCTTTGGTAGTAATATCAAAATTATCAAATACTCATCATACAGTCAATTTTGCAGATGTATTTGTAGAATTTAAATTAGAAGAAGTTAATCTAACTGTAATTGTATCTCAATTATTCACTGTTCATGGATCAGTAGTGAATACTCATCAGTTTATACTATACTCTCAATTTTCAATACTAACTGGTGTAGGAGAATCTACTCATGATACTACTATTGATTCAGTATACTCTGTACTTAAATCTGCTCAAGAAACATCTAAAAATGTAAATGTATCTGGTGTTGTATCAGGAAGTGGAGTTTCTGCAACTGTAGTAGATGTAAATACATCTTCTACTCATCAAATATTTAAATATGTATTGTTATTAGAATTGTAAGCTGATGTAGAAGTATGCCTAACTCTTACTTTTTGATTGTTAGAAATAGTTGTAGGTGCAGAAGACCATGGTCATCAGTCTATACTATATTCTCAATCAATTATTGAAAGATTTGATAATCAAATTAATCAAGTAATAGTTACTTCATTAGATATTTGCTCAGTATTTAATGGAACATTAGTAACATCAATAAAAGAATAAGCATCTGGAACAGAGTCTAATGCACTTTCTAAATAAGCCTCAGCTGTTGGGTTATCAACATCTTTATTAGTAAGAAACACTAACCAATCAGCAGGATAACGTCATTCTTGTACTCAATTCATAACTTTATGAGAATAATAACCACTAGTATAATTAGCTACAATAGATGAATTGAAATATCATGTTACAAAATGCATTTCTTGAGCAGTAATAACATTTAGAGTGTTATTCAAAAGTCATTCTAAAATTGCAGGATGTACTTTTCTTTTTACTATCTCTTGTGCAAATTCTGGAGAGATGCCTCCTCTATTCAATGCAGCATCAAAGTGCATAGATCAAATTGATATTTGAACATCTAATACATAATTTGTTCATCAAGTTTCTCTAAAATTCATAATTACTGGTTTTCAGTCAGTTCTTTTGAATAATTCAAGAGCATTTTGATATGTAATTCAAACTGTCAAATCTGGCTGTACTTGAAATAAACTTTCCAATCAACTTGGATTTGTAGATAATGGATTATCTCAAGGAATCAAATTTGGTGATCAAGGCATTTTGATAAGTTTAATCTTTCACTTCTCATCAGCTTCATAAGTAAATCATTTAGTTTTATCTAAAATCAATTTCAACTCATGTTCCCAAGCTCTTCAAGATATTCTATTTTTATCTACTCAACTACTAGCTCTAAGATCTCTTAGACTCAACTCAGGCATATTTGTCTCTGATTGATTATCTTCTTCACTTTTATCTAAATAGTCTTTTGTCTTTTTCTTATCTGTAAACAATTTTGAGTGTCTTTCTGTAGGTCATCCAAATGCGATTGAAATCAAAGCAGCAACTTTCCATTCTGGATCTCTTCATGTTTCAAATGGATCATTATATCATCATTCTACTCATAATTTCACTCATTTTGTTAGATATCTACTTACTCATCATTTATATTCATTACCGCTCAAATCATGTTCAAATCATAAATACGCTTCTGTTTTTCAATCATCGAACTGTCAAGTTAATCTTGCTCAGTATGTTACTCATGTTTTTGAATTATCATCAGTTTCAATATCTAATCACATTGCGTCTTTTCACAAGTCGTTGTATTTCAAATGTTCCAATCATAATGCTGTTTCTAATTTCAACCAGTCAGCTAGTTTGAAGTCCATAGTTACTTTTCATTCATAAGTAGTTGCTCATTGAAAAAATCCCCGTATTTCATTTTGCATTACATACTCGTTTGTTTCTGTAATTGTAGATGATAATACTCAAAATGATTTATTATCTGACTTTCAATAAACTCAAGCTAATCATAATTTGTTGATAAAGTTTCA
This sequence comes from Candidatus Absconditabacteria bacterium, assembly GCA_036541305.1. Lineage (GTDB taxonomy): Bacteria > Patescibacteriota > Gracilibacteria > Absconditabacterales > Absconditicoccaceae > JAZHDC01. The sequence goes on along the minus strand of JAZHDC010000136.1, from coordinate 6,792 downwards.
CATCCAATAATTCAATTCAAATCAAGCATTCATTTGATGAGCTAAAAACTCTCTAGATTGTCAAGATTTTGAAAAATTTAACGTTTCCAATTTATACAAATCTTGAACTGAAATGTTTAATCTAGCTTTTGATCATACATCAACTATTACTCATCAAAGCAATTTTTGATATTGTTTTCATTGTAAAGATGTTTCAAAGTCCAAATACAATCATCATTGTTGTTTTCACAATTGAATAATTTTCTTTACATATGCTCATAAAATTTGTACTTGTTTATCTGCAATTCTTTCTGATTTAGCTTTTAATTCAATTGAATATGACTCATTGTCAGTCTTTCATACTCAAACATTTAATCCTGACAAATCTACTTCTTTTGAATTAGTTTTTTTATTTTTTTTATTTATTCAAGGAATATCAATTAGATCTTTGTTTGGTCCACTTGGTGGTGTAATTCCACTGTCTGCTCTAACATAAAACTCTCAATTTTTGTATGTAAATCATGTTGGATCTCCATCAAATACAACTTTTTCTTGAGAAGTCTTTTTTATCTTATATCAAGGCATTATACTTTGTCATGAATCTTTATTTAATTTACTTTTTGGAGCTTTACTTAGTGCTGACTTTTGTTTTCAAATAACCTTTGAACTAAGTGCATACTTCAAATCCAAGCTATTTCTTCATGTAACTGCATTTACAAGTCAAACAAAATCTCTATTCACTTCTTCAAAGTTAGATCAAACTAGAAAACTATTAGTATTAGTTAATCATTCTACTTGTCAAGTTTTTCAATATTTTGGCAAAGCAGGAACAATAATGTGTTCTTTTTTTGTATGTTTATCTTTGAAAATTATTTTTGGATTAGATGATTTATCTACCAAAACAAAATCTCAATTAGTATTATTTAGTGCAGATATGTATCAACTTACTCTATCCAAAAATTCTTTGTTGTTTGCATCTACAATTTCTTCCATCAATTTTCACAAATCTTTTCTAGATTGTTTTTCTATTTTATCTTTGTTTTTTTGATAATTCTTTATTAAATTTGATTCTAAGTTTGGTCAAAGATAATCTTCAAAATTCAGTCAAATTCATTTTAACTTATTTCAAATATTAGTAAACAACTCTAGTAAAACTCATTTTTTAGCAGCACTAGGATTGTCTGTAGCCATAAATCATCAAATATGAAGTTCCAATGATTTCATAAATTGATCCAGCACTGCTGTTGGTAAATCACTTAGATAATTTGGATCTTTATCGATTTGCTTTGCTAGATTTTGCAATTGATCAAACTCTTCTTGTGTCAATTCACTAGGATTTTCAAAGAAGTTAATCTTGTTTAATTGTTCGATTTTTGTTTTAGACATTGTATTTTTGTTATTAGTTTAAATATAATTATATCACTTATTATATAATAATTTTTTATATTGTCAAAAAAATTAGTAGTTTTTTGAGATTTTATCAAAAATATAAATTTGTCTTTATCACTGATTATGTATTTTAGCTTAGATTACAAAGTGATACATACATGGTTTTTTATTATGTTGATAATAAATATATGACATAACTAAAAAGATAAAAAACCTAATCAAAGCACCTTTGCAACAAAATAGAAATACAAAGTTAGTTATAAAAAATAAACAAGCATCCCAAATATCAATTTTAAATATAAATTATATATAAATAATGTATTGAAAAAATTAAATATTTGAGTATCTTATAAAATCATTATTTAATAAAAGATGAAACATGTTTGATAAATTAGAAGAATTAGCAATAAAATACGAAAAACTAAAGGAAGACTTTTACGATCCAGACATTTCTTGTAATCCCAAAAAAGCAATAGAGATAAGCAAGCAACTATCCTCTTTGGAAGATGTTTATGATTTATATATTGAATACAAAAATTACAAAAGTCAAATTGCTGAAGCTAAAGATATTATTTTTCATGAAAGTGACGAAGAAATAAAAGAAATGGCAAAAATGCAACTAGAAGAATGAGAATTAAAACTTGAAGAAATCCAAACAAATTTGAAGATTGCACTACTACCAAAAGATCCAAATGATGATAAAAATATCTTTTTGGAAATCAGACCTGCAGCATGATGAGATGAAGCTTGACTATTTGCATCTCAATTGATGAGAATGTATCTAAGATATGCTGAACAATACTGATACAAAGCAGAAATAATAGAACATGAAACATCTTGAATATGATGATTGAAAATAGCTGTAATCAAAATTAGTTGAGACAAAGCTTATTCAAAATTCAAGTTTGAAAGCTGAGTTCATAGAGTTCAAAGAATTCCTGAAACAGAATCTCAATGAAGAGTGCACACATCAACAGTTACAGTTGCAGTAATGCCAGAGATTGATGATGTGGAGGTAGATGTAAAGCGAGAAGATATTGACTTAGATACATTTGCTGCATCTTCTGCTGGATGACAACACGCAAACAAAAATGAAACTTGAGTAAGATTGACTCACTTACCTACATGAATAGTAGTTTGTGGAACAGATTCAAGATCACAATTACAAAACAAAGAAAAAGCGTTCAAAGTATTGAAAGCAAAAGTATATCAAATAGAACTTGAAAAGCAACAAAAAGAACAAAAAGATGTTAGGTTAGATCAAATCTGAAGTTGAGATAGATCTGAAAAAATTAGAACATACAACTTTCCACAAGACAGAATAACAGATCATCGTATAAAACAATCTTGGTCAAACCTACCTTGAATTATGGAATGAAATATAGATGAAATTATGAACAGTTTGATGATAGAAAATCAAGCAAAACTACTAACTGCTCAATCAGAGAAACTATAATATATTTTTACTAATAATAAACATTAATGTTGTTTGACTTAATAGATAAGTACGATAAAGAAAAAAAAGAATTTTTGTGAAGTTTATGGATAAAACTTATTGATTATCTTATAAATACAAATGATTTGAAAAAGATTGTTTCATTCTTGAATAAGTGCTGAATAATTGGTGTAGATGAGAAGAATAAAAAAATATACTTATGAGTTCCCAATGAGTTCATCTTATCTCAAGTAAAAAAATTCTTCAACAAAGAGCTTAACCTATGAATTCAACAAATATATAATCCTCAATTCAAAATAGAATTAATGGTTTTTGACAAATTTCAATCTTGAAGACATCCATTACAACATAATCTTCAAAAATATATTACTAAAACTGAGCAACCAATTGACAATATTCTTGATAAATGAACAAAAAAAGAATTAAAAGATATGTTTTGAGTACTTTTTGATTCAAAATATAAGTTTAATAATTTCATTTCATGATCTTGAAACAATATGGCATTTTCAGCGGCTAGTCAAGTTGCAGAAAAACCATGATTAGTATACAATCCCCTGTTTATATATTGAGACGTATGACTTGGAAAGACGCACTTACTTCAAGCTATTGGAAATTACAATATAGAAAACAACACAAATAAAACCGTAGTGTACTTACCAACTACCAAACTAATTGATGAAATAGTAGAATCAATAAGAAAGAACAAACTATGATCTTTGATGAAAAAAATGGAAGATGTAGATATATTGATACTTGATGATGTTCAATTCCTTGCTGAAAAAGAAAAAACTCAAGAAATATTTCACAACATTTTCAACGACTTTCATCTTAGAAAAAAACAAATTGTAATTTCATCTGATCGTCCACCTAGAGATTTGAAGCTATTGGAAGCAAGACTGAGAAGTCGTTTCTCTTTGTGACTTGTAGTAGACATCAAAAAACCTGACTTTGAAACAAGATTTGCTATTCTAAATTCCAAATTAAAAAACTTATGAGAAGAATTTGATAGAGACTTGATAGAAATAATTGCTAAATATGTAAATAGCAATATTAGGGAGTTGGAATGAGCATTAAATATACTATTAACAAAAAAGAATCTACTATGAAAAACTATTAATGAAAATGATGTTTATGAATCATTGGAAACACTATGATATAATATCAAAGACAAGATGTCATTAGTAGATAAGTCTATTGATGAAGCAAACACAAAAAACAATCTAAACAATAATAACTTCAACAATATTGTAGAGTATGTATCAAATTATTACAATGTATCAATATTTGATATAAAATGAGACAGCAGAAAAAAAGAAGTATCACTAACTAGGCAAATGCTAATGTATATTGCAAAAAAATACTTTCAATGGACATTAGAAAAAATATGAGACTTCTTTGGATGAAAGAATCATGCAACAGTAATCTATGCAATAAACAATTTTGAAAAAACTATGAAATTCAATAAAAAAATTCATAATGATTTCAATGTAATTTTGGAAGAATTAAACTTGTAAAATAATAATTTGAAAAAATGAACTATGAAAAATTCGATCATTGAAATAAAAAAGTATTTCTAGTAGATATGAAAAAAGAAAAAAATAAAATTTTCTCTGAAATAGTAACAAAGTGACTAGATAGTTTTATATGTAAACAAAAAAACATCTGCATTATCGTAAACAAAAAAGGATACTCAGCTGGTCAAATTTGTGAAGATTGTGGTTATGTTCCCAAATGTGAAAAATGTGATGTTTCCATAGCTTACCACAAAAATCCATGATGAGATTTTTATTGAATTTGTCATATTTGTAAAAAACAATATAATCATTATACAACTTGTCCAAACTGTGGATGATTTAGCATCAATAACTACTGATTCTGAACTGAAAAGATTCAAGAAATTATATACAAAAAATATTGAAAAAAATGAATAATTATTGAATCTCAAACTGCTAATTCAAAAAAGAAAATTCAAAAAAGAAAAGAACAAATTTGAAAGGAAAACATTATTATTTGAACTAGCATTTTATCTACACCATTTCAGAATATCAAATTTGATTTACTAATATTTATTAATGCTGATATTTGACTTAATATTCCAGACTTCCAATCTAACTATAAAAACTTTTTGTTCCTTTATGAAACAATCAGTAACTATGACACAAATACAATAATAGTACAATCATTTAAATCAGAAAATAATTGTATAAGATCAGCATGTAAACTAGATCTTGAATGATTCAAACTTGTAGAATTAGAGTATAGAAAATCTTTCCAATATCCTCCTTTCTGATATTTGTGAGTAATACTTTACAAAAATGAAGTAGAAGAAAGAGTATTCAACTGAATAAACAAACTTTACCAAGAACTATTATACTTGAAAGAATCTTGAGAGTACTGAGAAATTGAAATATATCCCACTCCTCCACTAATTTACAAAATATACTGAAAATATAGATACAATATTATAGTAAAATGAAAACAAGTAAATAAATTCTTAGAAACTGCTTTTGTCACTCTTAAGTTAAACCAAAGATGATTCAAAATAGATCCCAACCCAGAAAATTTAATATAAATACTTATTCTAACAAGCACAATATAAAAATAATAAAAATTCGTGCATCTAAAAAAAAACTAACAAATTGATGATTTGTATTTTTTGTGCTTTTATTACTTGTTTTGAAATCAATTGCTATCTATTATACTTTTAATCTTTCTACAATAACAAATGAATATGAGTCTTTTCACTACACAACTTCTTTGATAATTATAGCTATATCAATCAAAAATGATCTAATAGTTTTTGCAACTATGCTTATGTTAAAACTTATTGCAAACACAATAAAAGTTAAACTTTTGAAATTTTTATTTAATTTTATTAACTTATTTATTATATTGTTTTATGTTTATGACAGTATACTTATATATTTTAGTAACAGATTGTATTTTTTCGATATCAAGAAATTTATTATGGAAGTTCCAGATAAGAATATATTCATTATGCAAATATGAATACTGATGATAGTATTCTTTTGATTATGGCGAATATGAAGAATCAACAAAAAAGTATTTATTAGCAAATATATTTCATTGATTTGAGTATTTGTAGCATTGTTCATTATGCCAATCCAACTTAGTTCCAACTACGCTAAGCAAAACTTATTTTCAGACAACATATTTCAAACTAATTTAGAGTTAGATTATATCAAAAAAAATAAAGACGCGAAGGAACTAAGTATTGAATACGAACAAAGATTTGAATATTTCTCATGAAACAAATCAAACACAAATATTATTCTTTTGATAGTTGAATCATTATCAAGTATTGATAGCTATAGAAACAGCGAAATAAAAGATTACATGCCAAAATTAGATTTGATATCCCAAGATGGAATGTTACTTACCAATCTTAAAGCAAATTGAAATACAACCGATTGATGAATGGTAGCAATACTACAATGAGTAGAAACTATACCTTACTCTTTAAACACTACAATATACAACAACTATTTCAATCCTACCTCAACAATTCCACAGTTTTTCAATGAAATATGATACAAAAGTATTTTTCTAACAACTTGACCTTTGGATTTTCTAGACAAATGATCTTATCTAAAAACCATTGGATTTGAAGAAATAATATGAAGAGATATATTCCCAAATGAGAAAACATATACATTCTGGTCACCTCCAGATGAAGTTTTGTATGATTATTGATTATCATTAATAAAAAAACAAACTAAGCCCTTTTTCTTGAACATGTTAACTATTTCTTCACATTTATCTTATGATACACCATATTGAAAATCTAAAGAAGAAATGTACAAATATGTTGACGATAAACTTGGAGATTTCTACAATTGATTGAAAGAAATTGATTACTTTGATAACTGAATATTAGTAATAGTTGGAGATCACAGAAAAATGACTCCCTTGGAACAATGAGAGCTAGAAAAGTACTGAATTTGATC
>JAZHDC010000135.1:0-3425 GCA_036541305.1 Candidatus Absconditabacteria bacterium | reverse complement strand
CCAATAATATTAAGATGAAAAAAATATTTATTAGCATATTATTTCTTGTAATCTTTTCTACAACTCTGTGATACAACCTAAACAACAACGACTACTCTAATATCAATAAATTTTGAAATATTATCTTAGAGAAGACAAAATGAAACAATACAATCCTAAAAAAATTGAAAATAATATTAATAGACTATCTAAAAGTAAATGCTGTAAACACTAAAAAATCAGCTTATTACAAAGAACTAGTAAAACTAGTTGAAATTTACATACATTTTAGTGAAGATAAAACTTTGGAATGACCATTTGAGGTAACAAAAGTAGTTGACTGAGACACAATCAATATAAAATACAATAATGAAAATGTCTCAATAAGATTGATTTGAATTGATGCACCAGAAAGTAGTACAACAAGATATTGATATTTACAGTGTTGGTGAAAAGAGTCTACTGTACAACTAAAATCATTATTAGAAAATAAAAACATTTATATTGAATTTGATGAAACTCAATGAAATAGGGATAAATATTGAAGACTACTAGCTTACATTCGACTAGATTGAATCAATATTAATTATTACCAAATCGAAAAATGAAACTCATCTGAATATACTTATAAAAAAGACTATAAATACAAAGAATGATTTCTTATTGCAGAGTTTTATGCTAAAAGACTAAAAAATTGAATGCGATGAGAAAGCTGCAAATGAATAAACAAAATAATTGAGACAGATACAAAAAATGTAATCTGAATATCAAGTGAAAATTGCTGAAGTAAAAAATATTGTAGTGAAATGATTAGTTGTGAAGAAGCATACACATATTTGAATAATTGCAACTTAAAAAGACTAGATGCTGATTGAGACTGAATACCCTGTGAAAGTATTTGCAAATAGACATTGCTTCGCAATAGCTATTTAGCAATAGCGATAGCGATAGGAGATTGGGGATTGTTGTAGATTATTAGTACTATGTACAATCTGTTGAATAGTAATAGCGATTGGATATTGGAGATTGTTGTGTATTATTAATACTATGTTCTATTTCCTATTGCAATCTGCAAAATTGCGTAGCAATTACTGTGTACTTAAACTTGGTACTAAGCAAAGATTATTTAATAAGTATTTTTCTCCATAAAAAAAAGACCTACTTATTGGGTAGATCTTAATGTGTACAACTACCAATAATGGTAGCTTACTAATTTGATGAATAATAATTATTCACTAATAGTTCACTCTAGAACTGGAGTTGTTTCGTCAGAAGGCATTACTACTTCATCAGTTGCAGGTAATACAACATCGTCAGAAGGCATAACTTGTATTTCTACTTGTGAATTCATAACTTCTTCATCTGAAGGCATCATAACTTCTTCGTCATTTGCTTCAGGTTCTACTTCTTGGTCATTTGCAGGAACTACTACATCATCAGCTGGAGTTACTACATCATCATTTGCAGGAGTCATTACTTCGTCATTAGAAGGTGTTACTACATCATCTGTAGGTGTGTTTTGATTTAGACAAGCTGTCAACAATAGTGAACTAGCTACTAATCATAATAGGTATACTTTTTTCATTTAGTTTTTTATACAAAAATAAAACTACCTTATATAATGCTTTTTATTGAAAATTCAAGTGAATTTTAAATAATTCAGTTAATTATTATGTATATTTATATTTCTAATTATTCAATAAATTTTTTCATTCTTTCTAACACTCTATCTTTTCATAGTACTTTCATAGATTCCCACAGATCAGGGGTAACTTTGCTTCACATCAAAACCAATCTAAGTATCATAGCAACATCTCAAACTTTTCAGATGTAATTTCCGGATTTAAACTCTTGATTATTAAGAGCAAAATTATTTTTTGATGCAAATTGTTTCATCAAATCAAACCATTGAATCTTATCTAAATCAATTGTATAATTACTTGAATAAAAATCGTACAACTTAACTAACAAATCTTTATTAGCTAAAACTGGGAGTTCAATGTTATTTCTTTTTGAGTTGTAGGTCTCATCATAGAATAATTCTAATTGAGGTTTTAGATCAGTATAAAGAGTGAATCTTTTAGGATCTTTCTCAATATGTCTTTCAATATTCAATGCATTTATTGTATATTCTTCATGTTCTATCATCAAATTATATAATTCTGCATCATACTCTTTTGTCCACAACAATCATTGATTATACAACTCTAGTGTATTTAATGAACTTAAATAATCATTAGCTAAAAATTTAAGCTTATCAATATTTAATAAAGCTCAAGATATAGACAATCTTCATAGATCAATTTTATAATCATTGAAGTTTTTTCAAGGATTTTCTTTTTTCCAATCTTCATAAAAAGAATCTATAATTGTATACAAATAATCTATTATAGAAAAAATTGGATATCAATCTTTATAATAATATTCTAAGTCTGCTTCAGGATCTTTTCTTTTACTTAATTTTCTTTTGGAATTTCATTCTTGCTTTAATAAAGGAGAAGTATGAACATAAATAGGTGGCTCAAATCAAAATGAGTTAAATAATTGAATATGGAGTGGAACTGATGCAAATCGTTCATCTGCACGAACTACATGAGTAGTTCACATCAAGTAATCATCTACAACATGAGCAAGATGATATGTTGGCATTCAGATAGATTTCAATAATACAATATCTATGAAATTATCATTTGTTTCTACAGATCAACGAACAATATCATTTACAATAATTCTATTATTAAGAATTCATGGAGACCTAAATCTTATTACAAATGGAGATCATTTTGAAAGATGTTTCTTTACTTCATCTATACTTGCGTCCCTATACTTTGAAAACTCTCAATATATTCAAGGAACTAGTTTATTCTTTTGTTGATAGTTTCTTGTTTCATTAATTTCATCTTCACTCATAAAACATGGATAAGCTAATCAATTTTTTATTAGATGCTTAACGAATGTTTGATAAATCTCTTCTCTTTTACTTTGAATATAAGGTCAATAATTTCATTTTTCCAGATCATTACTAATTGGTCATTCATCATAACTAATTCAAAATTTATCAAAGGCCTGTAAAACTTTTTCAAAGGCTCATTCAATTTCTCTTTTCTTATCTGTGTCTTCAATTCTTAAGAAAAATATTCAATCATTTTGATGTACAAATTTCTCAGCTATCAAAACTTGATAAATTCATCATATATGCATATATCAAGTAGGGCTAGGTGCAAATCTTGATACAAAATTACAGTTACGAGTTTTATAAATATTTTGATAATATGAAATATCTTTATCTACATTAGGCAATAATATATTTGCAAGCTCTAATAATTCTTCTTTTGTCATAATAGATTTATTACGCACCCCGATTATATCCCGCTCGCTTCCCGCCACATAGATAATTTCAAATCGACGCAATAAGCCCAACCAAGGAGAAAATTTTTCACCTTTCT
>JAZHDC010000134.1:0-3434 GCA_036541305.1 Candidatus Absconditabacteria bacterium | reverse complement strand
TGATATCCAACTGAATTTTTTCTTTACCACTAGTGGCAACATCATCAAAGTTGGAATATCCAATCACCAATCGAGTAGATGACATTGAAAGATTCCTGATAATCAATTCTGGCTGTTGTGCATTGAATAACCATTTCACAGGATCTTGTACCTGGTATTGTACAACATAGTCAATGACTGCAATTGTATCATCACCAGTAAGCATACTTGATTCTTCAATTACATCTGTATAGATTGCACCTTGATCCTGACTTCCTTCTTGTGAAGTACGGAAGCCAAATTCTTCTCTACGTATGCTTGTTACGTCTATACAATCTGATTTTTGAATAAATGGAATTTTACCATGGACACCTGGACCTACTGTTTTTTCATACTTACCCAGAGTTGTAATAACCGCATTTTCATTTTTTTCTACAGTATAAAAACTTGAAAACAGAGCTATTACTACAATAAACAAAATCAAAAAATTCAAGGGATAGGCAGTTACAGAATGATTTTTAATTGACACGATAAAATAATTCCTTTCAGTTTCCATATTATTTCTCCTTGTTTAGGTGTTTTGACTATATATGTATAATTTAAATAAAGTCAATATTAATTTATTAAAATATTCTATGGAAAAATGTTTTTTGATTTGTATAATAAAGTTTATTTATTCCTAAACAAATACCTATGAAAAAGACTTTGTTAGCTATTCTGTGAGTTATTTTAGTTACATCTCAAGCATCTTGATATGAGTTAAATCATATTGATGCATTGTTTGCAGTAAATGCAACTAATAAGATTCACGATATTATAAGTAAGAGGGGAGTTGAAACTATTCCAAGTATTCTCAAACAAATTGATGAATTCAAACAAGAAAATAAAGAAAATCAAAGAGTACAAACATTATTAGATATTATTATCTCTAATATTAATAATAAAGACAGTATTGCAATTCAAGAGAAAATACTACAAGAATTAAATAAAATTGATCTTCCTAATTTAGAGTTTTTGTATGATGAAAATACTATAGAACATATACCATTTGTGCTTGATAGATTGATTGAACAAAAGCAAGTAGAGTTTTACAAATTATTGGAAACTCCATTAGACAAAGTTGATTGGAACTTAATTAAAAAGTTTTCTCAAGATGATAAATTGAATTATTTGTATTCATTAGTGATTAATTTGAACAATGTGAAAGGAACAGATCAAGTTAGATTCATTATTCAAATGTTTCAAGATAAACTAGTAAATTTGCAAAATGAAATGACTTATTCCAAGCCTTACTATCAAATTTATAAAACAATTCAAAAAGATACAACTTTGAATGCTGAAGAAAAAAGAATTGTAGACAAAGCAGTAAAAATGTTTGAGTTAAGTTGAATTGGACTAGACGATGAAAAAATTGCTACATTGAAGACTATTAATCAAAAACTTACAAAATTAAGTTACGATTTTGGAGAAAACCTTTTGAATGAGCAGAAAAATTATTCTTATTATATTGATAGCATAAAAACTATTGAGGATATTCCTGAAGATATTTTGAGTATAGCAAAAGAGGCTGCTAAAAAAGAATGAAAGGAATGATATTTATTTCACGTAAACATTGCAGATTATTTGATCACTTATTGTACTGACACTAACGTACGCAAAGAAGTCCGTAATAGTTACAAGTCATTTGCTTCTACTTGAAAGTATGATAATTCAGATTATGTAGTACAAATGTTGAAATTAAGACAGCAAATGGCTGAATTACTTTGATATAATAATTATTGAGAGTATTCTTTGTCTGATAAAATGGCACCAAATCCTGAATATGTTATGGAACAAGAAGATAAAATTAGAGACAAAGCTGTAATCAAAGCTGATAAAGAAATACAAGAAATAAAAGATTTTTTCAATATAGACACAGTAGATGTTTGGGATCATGGTTATTATACTAGACTTTTGAAAAAAGATAAGTATGATTTTGATAGTTCTGTATTGAGGGAGTATTTTGAGTACAATAAAGTAATTGAATGACTTTTCAACACAGCTAATAAATTATACTGATTGGAGTTTGTTCTCACTGATGCTAAAATGTATGACAAAAGCATTTCTGTTTACAAAGTTATAAAAGATTGAGATATTAAATGATATTATATTTTAGATCCATTTTACAATCCAGATAAGTCAAGTTGAGCTTGGGCTGATATTGTTAGGTCTAGACAACTTGTATCTTGAAAATCTAGACTTCCAATTGTAATGAATGTTATGAATATCTCTGCTTGAGAAGACAAAACATTACTTGATCATTACGAGGTTGCTACAATTTTTCACGAGTTTGGACATGCTTTACATGCACTTTTATCTGTTTCTAATTATTCTGATTTAAATTGATTTTCAGTTGAGTGGGATTTTGTAGAGCTACCTTCACAGCTTATGGAGAATTGGGCATATTGAGAGTGACTAAAATCGTTCTCATTTCATCATGAAACTTGAGAGCCAATTTCAGATGATTTGATATCTAAAATTCAAAATTTAAAGACTTTCTCTACTTGAGTTATGACTATAACACAGATTATATATTCAAGATTAGATATGTGATTGCATACCAACAAAATAAATTCAAAACAAGACCTTGAAAAAGTAGTTGATTGAATTTTCGATAATATTGCATATTTCAAAACTGATAAATCAAGATCTTTATATAACTCTTTTTCACATATATTCAATGGATGATATTCAGCTGGATATTATAGTTATTTGTGGGCTGAAATAATAGAAGCAGATGTTTATGCTCAGTTTGCTAAGAATGGATTATTTGATAAAGATACTGCACAAAGATTTTATGATACAATTTTGTCTCAATGATCCATAAAACCTGCAATTGAATTGTTCAAAGACTTTATGTGAAGAGATATTAGTTTGGAGTGATTTTATGTAAAAAAATGATACTAACTTTATTATAATACCAAAATATGAGTAAAAACTTGATTAATATTTCTGATTCTTTCTCCAAAGAGTTGTCAATAGATGTAACATCAGTATGAATTATAGACTTGCCTTGTGTTGAGTTTAATATTCAAATTACTAATATACTATCAACTTGTTTTCAAGATTTAATTTTAGAATTAAAACAACATTCATTGCTAACGGAGAGTCAAAATGATTGTTATAATATTCAAGTAGTCACAAAATACATAGAAACATTCAAAAATTTAATAGATCAAAGTTGACCAAGTTTCAAAGAACAATTCCAGCAAGAACTAGCAACTTTAATCTTGAATAATATAAACAATAGATTTATTTTTAATGCACTTATAAATATTTCTGATTCATTATCAGATTTCAATAGTTACAAAAAGTAATTTAAATTGTGTTTGCAAATAATTATATATTAGTTATAAAAAATAAAATACTATTAAAAATTATAATTATGACCTTATCATCAAAAGCAAAGAATCTAA
>JAZHDC010000133.1:0-17799 GCA_036541305.1 Candidatus Absconditabacteria bacterium | reverse complement strand
TAAAGCTAAAGATATTGATAAGAAAGAAATCCTAAACTATGTAATTGCTCAAATGAAAAATAAAAAGATTGACGAAAAAAGAGAGCTTACAGATGATGAATGTATCCAGATTATAAAAAAAGAAATCAAAACAAGGCACGAAAGTATCTCTTATTTGGAAAAAGTAAATGATGTAGAATCTATTGAACAAGATACAAAAAAAATTAAAATACTTGAGTCATACTTACCAGATTCTATGAGTTATGATCAATTGCAACAACTAGTATTAGATAAAATTAATGAATTATGAGTTCAAGATTTATCTAAAGAAAGATGAAAGTTAATTGGAGTAATTATGGCTCAATATCGCTCAGTGATAGATGGTTGAATGCTAAATGAGATTATTAGTTCACTTAATAAATAATAATGAAAAAGCTTTTAATTTGAATTTTGTGATTTCAATTGTTTGTTTGATGCTTTAGTTTAGTTTTAGCACAGGATGCTGCAACTCCACAACCATCATCGACACAAAATGGTGATAGTAATAATGCAGTTTGATGAAATGATTCAAAAGATTGTATAAAACTAAATACAGATGTTCCTTATGTGACAGACGGTAATCGTTGTATTCCAAAGTCAGAATCATGAAAAATATTCCCTATATTAATGGGATGATTATCAAAATTCATTGTAAATGCTATATTAATTGTTTCATTTATTATGCTAGTTGCTTGATGAATGTTAATAAGTGTTTCCTGATTCTCTTCGTGATCATATAATAAATGAAAAGAATTGATAATGAAAGTTGTAGTATGAATAATATTGTTGTGAACTTCTTCATTAATATTGTATATAATAAATCCAAACTTTTTTAGGTAATAATAAAAATAAGATGATAAAAATTGAAAACACATGAACTGGATATTTAATAGAGGACAAGATTCTATTTACAAATTGAGAGTACGATTGAGGTTATATTAATTTAGCTCATTTCAAATGAGAGTCTGTTAAGTTTTGAGTAGCAAATAGGTTTTTAATTGATTTTCCTTGAGAGTATGACATAGATGATATCTTTTTCAAGGTATATGAGTGAAAAGAAAATAAATTAAGTTACTTTTTTAGATTGAATGGGATCAATATTTTTCTTATTCAAGATCCTCAAATAGTAGAAAGAGTAGAAAACGAAAGAATTGATTGTTGGCTGTATTTAGAAGAAACTACTGAATGAATCCTTGATAAATTAGAATTAGAATGAGAAAGAATAAAACTATCTTAGTTTATTATTATTGTAATTATGCCATCATCTTCATCAATTTGATTTAGTGAATAATTAATTTGATTTTTATCCAAAAATAAATATAATTGATTCATTCTATGTTTGAATTTGATAACGTCGTCCATTATTATAACACTATTCTTAGCCATATAGGGTAAGATTAAATATAAATAATCTAAATATTGTTTTTTCATAGCATCAATAAAAACAAAATCTAATTTATGAATTATTAGTTTATCAATAGGAAATTCTAAAAAATCCATATTATATAGATTAATGTTATTCAATCAAGATTGATTGATATTTGATAAAGCAGTTTTGTAAGATGGGAAAGATATTTCCAATCCAATTATTTTTCATCATCGATTATTGATTTCACTTGCTATATTGATCAGGCTATATCATACAGCTGATCATATCTCAAGACAATATTTAGGTTTGTGTTTTGTTATAATTTGCTTCAAATAATACAAAGTATTATTGCTTATAATTGGAACATTTCTATCCTTAGAATAAGATTGAATTTTATTTATTAACTCTTTTAACATTTTAATTTATTAAACCTATGTAAATGAATAACAACGATACATCAATATGATCTAACATTAAGATCGATTTTAAAAAAAATAATGCAACAATGAAAAAGAATACTAAAAAAATTAGAAAAATCAATTTGAATATTGATGAAGCTTTGGCTTCAAACGACTTTGTAATATGACCAAAAGAAAAACCATTAAAAGTGATTCCACTTTGATGAATGGAACAAGTTTGAGAGAATATGACAATTTTAGAGTATGAAGATGATATCATTATAATTGATGCTTGAATGCTTATGCCTTGATGAGAAGTTTTTTGAGTAGATTATATTATTCCTGATATAACATATCTAAAACCAAAAAAATCTAAAATTAGATGAATAATTATTACTCATGGACATTTGGATCATATTTGAGCTCTAAAACATATCTTAGCTGATTTAAATTATCCTAAAGTATATGCTACAAATTTAGCAGCTTGAATTATCAAAAAAACTTTAGAATGAACACCTGTTCTTAAAGAAATAAGTATTGAAATAGTTAACCCTGATGTTAATATTTTGTCACTTTGATGTTTTACTGTAGAATTTTTTAGGGTAAACCATAGTATACCAGAAGCAATGTGATTGTCAATTAATACTCCTAAATGATTATTAGTTACAACTTGAGACTTTAAAATAGATTATACACCTGCAGTAGATAAAGTTGCTGACTTGGCAAAAATTGCTAGAATTTGACAAGAATGAGTAAAATTGTTTTTCTCAGATAGTACTAATGCTTTAAAGCCTTGAAGTCCTCCATCAGAGAAGCAAATCTGAGAAAGTCTATGAAGTGTTATTGAGCATTCAAAAAGTAGATTAATAATTGCTACTTATAGTTCTCTGATATGAAGATTATCACAAATAGTTGATTATGCAGTTAAGTTTAATAAGATTGTTTTCTTATCATGAAGATCTCTTATAAACAATATGGAAATAGCAAAAGAATTGTGATATATAAAAGCCCCTCAATGAATTGTTAGAAAAATTAGTGATGATGTGGATGTTCTTCCAGACGATAGAGTAATAATTCTAACTACTTGAAGTCAATGAGAGGAGTTCTCAGCTCTTACTAGAATTGCAAAATGAGAACACCAACAAATAAAATTAAGACCTTGAGATAGAGTACTATTGTCTGCAGTACCAATTCCTTGAAACGAAATGGCTGTAGTGAGCATGATAAACGATTTGATTAGAAGGTGAGCTGATGTAGTTACCAACAAGGATATGGATATTCATGTTTCTTGACATGCTGGTCAAGCGGACTTGAAGATGATGTTGTCATTAGTAAAGCCAGATTATTTTATGCCAATCCACTGAGAGTTATATATGAGACATGCTCATAAAAATCTTGCTATGGAATTATGAATGCCAAGTGAAAAAGTTTTCCTTTCAGACAACTGAAATATATTAGAGGTTTATGATAATTGAGTTTTGATGTCGCCTAAGAGACTAAAATTAGATACAGTTATGATAGATGGTCTTGGAATATGAAATATGTCTTGAGAGTATGTAATGAAGGCTCGTAGAATAATGTCAGAGGATTGAATGATTACTCTTATATTCAAAGTAGATTCCAAAAATAAGTCTTTAGTATGAAATATTCAAATTGAGTCAAGATGATTTGTTTATTCTCAGGAGGTTAAAAAAGTCCATACAAATATAGTTGAGTATGTAAAGAAAAGATATTATCATTACTTAGATAAAAAGGATACTGTTAAGGATATCCTTAAGATTCTAAAAGAAGAACTATCAGAGCATTTGACAAAAACAATTTGAAGAGTGCCTATGATAATTCCTATGTTTGTTTATATAAATAGAGATTCAAGCTGAAATATAAAAGATGACATGTCTGACGAGTATGCTATAGTTTGAATGACCTTAGAAGAACAATGAAAAGCATCTGAAGCAATATAAAATAATTACTTAAAAAATGAACAAAATAGATTATCCAATTAATCTCAAAAAAATAGATTGACAAAATACTAATAAGGTTAAATGAAAAAAATTAAATATTTTTTTTCTATTAATTTTCATTATTATTTCTATGTCAGTCTTTTTTTTGTTATCATTAAATTATGTTCTAAATAAAAGTATTTATTTAGAAGAAGAGATATCAATAAATAATTGAGATACTATTAATATATTGTACGATGGTTTATCAAGTTTGGATAAATTTTGATTTAGACTTTATATAAAAATTAATAATATCGATACTACTAAAATTCAAGAATGAAATTACCAGTTTAATTGAATTTATGAAAAAGAAGAAATAATTAATACTTTAATTAAGTGACCAAAAATATCTTATACAAAAGTAGTGATTTTAGAATGATGGAATAAGTATGATATAGATGAGTATCTCAATAATGTTGGTATATCGAATAAATGAGACTATATTGAGGCAGTAACCAATAAAACTTTAATCGAAGAATTTTCTAGAAAATATGAATTTTTGAATGAGATCAATCCAACTTTGACAAGTTTAGAGGGTTTTTTATTTCCAAATACATATAATATAGATATAAATAGTAATCTTTTAGAAGAGTTGATGAGTTTACAATTAGCTTCTTTCAAAAAAAATGTTTGGGATAGTTTTTCTTGACAGGTATTGAGTTTTGATGACAGATTAAATTCATATAATTTTAAAAAGAATCTAAATCCATATTGACTATTTATCATGGCTTCCATTGTCGAAAAAGAAGAAAAGACAAATGATAACAAGGCTTTAGTATCATGAATATTGTTAAACAAATTAGAAAAAGAGAATAGAATTTACGCAGATGTAACATTATGTTATTGATTAAAGATGTCTTGAAAAGAATGTACTCCAAGAGTTATTTGAAATAATGTTTGAGATAGTAAAAATATTTATAATACAAGAAAGGTGTCAGGACTTCCTCCCACTCCAATTTGAAATCCCTCAAAAATAACTATTCAAGAGTTTTTAAACTTTGAAAAAACAAATTATATGTACTATCTTCACGATATGAAATGAAATTTACATCCTTCAGAAAATCTATCAGAACATAATTATAAAAAAAGTAAATACCTAAATAATTAATTTTTGTTAAATTATTTGTAATTATTTTCAAATTAAATATACTATTAATACTTTATAAAATAAAAATTAAATGAATGTTTAAGTTGTCATCATTTAAAGAAAATTTATTAGCCTTTGCTATGGCTTGTTTTTTGTCTCTTTGAGTTTTGTTATTAATCAATAATACTTCAATGTTCCAAGCTGATGTATTAAATTGAAATACTAACTGAATAGGAGAAGCATCACAATGAAATCTTTCATATTCAATTGTAGATGGAAAATATACTATAAAATCTGAACAAGAATTTCAGTGAGTTATTTCTTTGAGTATGGTTGTGGCTTATGATGCATCAAAAATAGAATCTTTTGAAGACTTAATTGATAGTAATTACGATCACACTTTTTGAGATCAATGAGAATGAAGAGTAACTGTTTATATAACAAACTTACCAGTTTTGAGTAAGTGAGATGAGTTGTTTTCACTAGAAACAAAATTAAATGAGCCAACAGTTAATTTTTCTAGTATAAAAGCAAAATTTGCAGATTGAGAAGTTGAAACGCTATCTATTACAAGAAAATAATTTATAAATAATATATAAAAATGAAAAAAGGTTTGTTAATTTTATTGATGTTACAATTGTTTGGAATAGCTTATTGACAAGTAGATCATTTTAATGTCACTATAAGTCCAAATCCCCTAAAAGTAAATGAGGCTGCTGATCTAAAAGTTATAGCACTTGATTCTGATTGAAATGTAGTAAAAGATTATATTTGAGATATCTATATTCAAGAAGATGAAGCTCTTGAATTGTGAAAAGATGTAGAGTTGCCAAATGACCAAATGTATACTTTTAGTCCAGAGGATCAAGGTCAAAAAATATTTTCAAAATGAACTATTTTTAAAAAGGCTTGAGATTTCGAAATTATTGTTTCAGATATAGCTACTGAATGAGATGATGAAATAATCTGAAAAGCATCGGTTACTGTAACTCAGTGAGAAACGATTACTAAATGAGATATCAATATAGCTTCACCTGTAGATGGTTGAGTAGAAGTAAGTGAAGAAGTTGATGTAATTTGAAGCAGTTCTTTGCCTAACAGTCAATTTGTGGTAGAGGTAAATTGAAAAAAAACTGAAGAATGAATTACAGATGATAATTGAGATTTCGTATCTACAATTAGTTGATTACAACCTTGAGATCATACAATAAAAGTAATTATTTTGAATTTAGATAACGAGCCACTTGCTGAGTCTAACTTAACAAACTTTGAAGTTCAAACAGCTTCTACAGAATGGTTTAAATCTCTTTCTGTTTATCCAGGAAATCAAGTTGCTGAAATGCAAAACTTCATAATAACTGTATTGACAGATGAGTCTGTTAATAGCGTAGAGGTTGAGGTTTGATCTAAGTTTGTTATGGATAAAGAGAAGGACTGAGTTTTTACTAAATCTATGTCAATATCAGAAGTTTGAATATACCCAATATCATTAGATATTACTAATGATTGAGTATCAAAGAAATATGAAAATAGATGAGAAATGGAAGTACTGAAGTGAACCAGTAATTCTATCTGAGAAGTAACTGTTAAACAAGAACCTTGAATTACTAATGAAGTTAAATTAGATTGGCAATTTTCTTGAACAATTGATCAATATTTGATAAAATACTGAACTAGTAAAGATAAATTTGAACTAGAAGTAACCTCATCAATCAATTCAGTTGCAATTAAGAATCTAGATCCTTCAAAAGTATACTATGCACAAATATTTCCTATAGCAATGAACTGAACTCAAGATTGAATACCATCAAATTTAGTTACTATAGAAATTGTTCATTGATCTGCTTGTGTAATTCAATGAATAGAGTTAGACACAAAGCAAATAAATTGAAAAAATTATTTAGTTTGGGATAAGGTTGACTGAGCTTCCAAATATATTATATATAAATCTGATTCTGATCCAGACTGAAACAAAAACAACATGGTAAAGGTTTGAGAGACAACAGAATTAATGTTTGAATACCCATTTGATATAAATTCAAAAAAAGATATTTATAGCTATTATTCAGTATATGCTAATTGTTCAAATTGAGAATTACAAATTGATGCTGTAAAGAAAGTAAAAGTTTGACCTATGGATACTTTGTTATTAATGCTTTTGATATCATTCTTTTTCTATTGAATGTTTAGATTGTATTGATTTAGTAAAGAGTATTAAAAAACATATTATACATATAAAACCAGCTTAAATGCTGGTTTTTTTATTTTATTTATATATATTGTAATTTTCTCTTGAAATTTCTTTTTAAATCCTTATATATAGTTTTACTCGATTTTTAGTTTGATGCAACTAAATAACGTAAATATTTGATTATTAAGATATACTTGGTTCAATACCATGTAAATTCTTATTGTAATCGAAATATTGTGCCATGGTAGCTCAGTGGTAGAGCAGAGGCCTGAAAAGCCTTGTGTCGGCAGTTCAATCCTGCCCCGTGGCAAATTTAATTGTAAATAAGACCTAAAAACCGAAGAACGGGGACTAGCTCAGATGGCTAGAGTGCTGGTCTTGGGAACCAGAGGTCGCGAGTTCGAGTCTCGCGTCCCCGAAATTCAACAAAAGATTATGTATGGGCGTGTAGCTCAGTCGGTTAGAGCGCATCTCTGATAAGGATGAGGTCGGCAGTTCGAGTCTGCCCCCGCCCACCATTAAATAAAAAGATAAAATCTATTGATTTATGTTTTTGTTTTCTTATAATGTTATGGTTACTGAAAAAAATTTAATTAATAATATGTATAAAAAATGGCTTTACAAAAACCACATTTAAACGTATGAACTATTGGTCACGTAGACCACGGAAAAACTACAACAACAGAAGCAATGATGAAAGTTTTTGCTACAAAATGATATGCTAAATCAATTAACTTTGCTGATATTGATAAAGCACCAGAAGAGAGAGCAAGATGAATTACTATTAATACTGCTCACGTAGAGTATGAAAGTGATACAAGACATTACGCACATATTGATTGTCCTTGACATGCTGATTATGTAAAGAACATGATTGTTTGAGCTGCTCAAATGGATTGAGCTATATTGGTTGTTTCTGCTCCAGATGGACCTATGCCTCAAACTAGAGAACATATTCTATTGGCTCATCAAGTAAATGTACCAAGAATTATTGTATTTTTGAATAAATGCGATATGGTTGATGATCCTGATATGCTTGATTTAGTTGAAGAAGAGATTAGAGATTTACTAGTTAGAAATCATTTTGATGGTGATTGTCCAATTATTAGATGATCTGCATTGAAGGCTTGAGAGAATCCAACTGATGAAAACTGAGCTGCTAAATGTATTTGGGAATTGCAAAAAGCATTAGACGAATACATACCAATGCCAGAAAGAGATACTGCTAAACCATTCTTAATGTCAATTGAAGACGTGTTCTCGATTAAGTGAAGATGAACAGTAGTTACTTGAAGAATTGATAGAGGTATTATTAATATTAATGATGAAGTTGAAATAGTAGGATTTGTTGATACAAGAAAGACAGTTTGTACTTGAGTTGAAATGTTCCACAAACAATTTACTACAGCTGAAGCTTGAATGAATGTTTGATTGTTATTGAGATGAATTCAAAAGGACGACGTAGAAAGATGACAAGTATTGGCTAAACCTTGAACAATTACTCCTCATAAGAAATTCTCTGCTGAGGTATATGTATTGAAAAAGGAAGAAGGTTGAAGACATACACCATTTATGACATGATACAAACCACAGTTTTTCCTAGGAACAACTGACGTTACTTGAGCAGTTACAATTGAACAAGAAATGATTATGCCTTGAGATAATGCAAAAATAAATGTTGAATTAATCTATAAGGTAGCTCTAGAAGAGGGTCAAAGATTCGCTATTAGAGAAGGTTGAAGAACTGTTTGAGCTTGAGTAGTTACAAAAATTCTTGAATAATTCAATAGTATAATATTTAAGTGGAATTCAATAATGCAGGATTAAGGATGGAAATCTTTGTCCTCATTTTTTCCCTTTTTATAATCAAATATATT
Organism: Candidatus Absconditabacteria bacterium; assembly: GCA_036541305.1. Classification (GTDB taxonomy): domain Bacteria; phylum Patescibacteriota; class Gracilibacteria; order Absconditabacterales; family Absconditicoccaceae; genus JAZHDC01. Next base: position 8,859 of record JAZHDC010000133.1, on the reverse strand, counting down.
TAATAATGGATAAAAAGACAAGTGCTCCAAAGTTGAGAATTAAATTAAAGAGCTATGACGTTAAAGCATTGGAAAGTGCAGTAAGCAAGATAATGTGATTGTTAATTAAATCATGAGCAACTGTTAAATGACCAATACCATTGCCTAAAAAAAGAAAGTTATATACAGTTTTAAGAGCTCACTTTGTTTACAAAGACACAAGAGAACAATTCGAGAAAATTGTTTATACTAGATTGATAGACGTAGTGGAAACTTGATCTAAAACTATTGAATATTTGCAAAATTCGAATATTCCATTGTGAGTTTCAGTTGAAGCTAAGGTGTTTAATTAATATTGTTAAATTTAATAATTTATAATACAAATATGGCTAAAGGAGGATTGATCTTCACAAAGCAAGAAATGACAAGCTTGTGGTTAGATGATAAGCTAGTGCCAGTAACAATACTTAAGTTACTTCCACAAGAAATTATCAGATACAAGTCAGTAGATAAAGACTGATACCAAGCCGCTGTAGTGTGATCTTGAAAGAAAGTATTGAATAAAGAAAAATGAATTAAAGTAAAGTATCAGTTTGTAACAGAATTCACAATTGATGACGAATTTGTAGCAGCTAATCCTGTTTGATCAGATTTAGATTCATCTTTGTTAGAATGAGTAAAAACTGTTAAATTACAATGAGTGTCAAAATGAAAATGATACCAGTGAGTAGTTAGAAGGCATTGATTTGCATGATGACCAGAAACTCATGGTAGTAAGTTCCATAGACTACCTTGATCAATTTGAAACAGAAAACCAAGAAGAGTTAATAGATGACATCCACTTCCTTGACATATGGGAACAGAGACTATTACACTTAGATGAGTTTGAGTTGTAGAAACAGTTAAGGTTGATGATAAACAATTATTAATAGTTAAAGGTTCTATACCATGAGCTTATAACTGAATAATAAAAGTAGAAATAGCATAACATTTTAGAAGCTTATTTATTAAAATGGCTTACAATATAGATATATTTAACGTAAAGTGAGAAAAAGTAAAGAGTAGAGAATTAGTAGAATGAATCTTTTGTGATGAAAACATCAATGAATGATTGATTCGTGAATTTGTAGAAATGCAATTAGCTAACTCTCGTGTAGCAATAGCTCATACAAAAACAAGATGAGAAGTAAACTGATCTTGAAGAAAATTGTATAGACAAAAATGAACTTGACGTGCAAGAGTATGAGATTCTTGATCTCCAATTAGAAGACATTGATGAGTTTGTTTCTGACCAAGAAACAATGTTAATTATCACAAAGATATGCCTAAGAAGATGAGAAGAAAAGCATTGTTCTGAGCATTAACTTTGAAGGTTAAAAGTAATGCAGTTGTCTGATTAGAGAATTTTGAGTTTGATACAATTAAAACAAAGAATGCAATCCAAGTATTAAAGAGTCTAAATTTATCTAATGAAAAAGTATTGGTTATATTACCTACTCTTTCTGATGAGTATATTAGATCTTTCAAAAACCTTCCAAATGTTAAATACATTTTAGTAGACTATACAAATCCTTACGATTTGTTGACTTATAAAAAAGTATTAGTGATGGAAGAGTCTTTGGCTAAAATGGAAGAAATATTCTTGAAGTAATCGTTTTAAAAGTAAATAATGTAAAAGATGACCTTTACAGATAAATTAAGAAAAAGAGCAATAAAGAGCCAATCTCCAAAGGTACTATGAAAATTAACGCCTTATGATATTTTGATAAAACCCTTAGTAGATAGATCAGAAAAAGGTCGCAATCTATTAACAGAATGAAAATATCTATTCCAAATACATCAAGATGCTTCTAAGAATGATGTAAAGGCTGCTATAAAGTACATTTATAACGTTGAACCTGTATTAGTAAATACAATTAAAGCACCATATAAATGAAGACTAAATAGAAAGCTAGTAAGAAGAGAGATGAGAAAAGCAATTGTAACTCTAAAAACAGGAGACAAAATAGATATTGTTAAGTAATATAATGATATTTAGTTTTATATGGATCAATAGATCAAAATGTGAGTAAAAACATATAAACCTTATACACCTTCAAGACGTTTTATGACTGGATATGATTTCAGTGATATAACAAAGACAGAGCCAGAAAAAAACTTATGTAAATTTATAAAAAGTAAGGCTTGAAGGAATAATCAATGAAGAATAACTTCTAGATTTAGATGAGCTGGACATAAAAGATTATATAGAATAATAGACTTTAAGGGTTATGACAAATTGAACGTACCTGCAAAAGTATCTGCAATTGAATATGATCCTTATAGAACTTGAAGAATAGCTTTATTAAGCTTTGCTGATTGAGAAAAAAGATACGTTCTTGCATGGAAAAATATCAAAGTTTGAGATGTTATTACAACTTGAGATCAAGCAAAACTAACTAGTTGAAATAGAAAACAATTGAAGGATATACCTGAATGATATTCAGTATTCAATTTGGAATATACTCCCTTTTCAGCTTGAAAGATTATAAGATCAGCATGAACTTATGCGACTTTGTCTTGAAAAGATGAAAATGAAAAAATAGTATATGTAAAAATGCCTTCTTGAGAAGTTAGAAAGTTCAATGAAAATTGTTGGGCTACGATCTGACAAATTTGAAATGAAGATCATAAAAATATCGTAATTTGAAAAGCTTGAAGAAGTAGATGGTTATGAAGAAAGCCTAAAGTACTTTGAAAATCAATGAACCCAGTTGATCATCCACATGGTTGATGAGAATGACATACTGATATTGGTTTAGTTTATCCAAAAGCATTTAACTGAAGACCAGTACCTGCTTGAAAGAAAACAAGAAAATCAAATAAACGGTCAGATAAATTCATTGTATCTAGAAGAAAGAAATAATAATAAATTATTTTAAATTGTTATGAGATAATAATGACAAGGTCATTGAAAAAGTGATTTTATGTAAATCCAAAGCTAATAAGCAAGGTTGAAAAAATGATATCAACTTGAGAAAAGAAAGTGTTGAAAGTTTATGATAGATCATGTACAGTTATACCTGAAATGGTAGGATTTACATTTGCAGTTCATAATTGAAAGCAGTTTATAAGTGTATTTTTGACACAAGAAATGGTTTGACATAAATTGTGAGAGTTCGCTCCAACAAAACAATTTAGATGACATCCTTTTTAATAATTATATTACTATAATTTAAGATTTAAAAGTATTGTAATGGATAATAGCATAAATAAGAAAGGTTTAAACTACAAAACTGCAACATTGAAATATGCACTATCATCTTTCAAGAAGATGGAGTTAGTATCAAAGTTGGTAAGAGGTAAGAATGTTGATCAAGCGATTAACATACTAATGTTTACACCAAAGAAATCAGCAAAGATTTTACTAAAAGTACTTAAGTCAGCTGTAAGTAACTATAAGTCTAAAGAATCAGTTTCTGAGTCAGACTTATATATATCAAAAGTTGATATTGGTCAATGACCAAAAATGAAAAGAATAAAGTATGTATGAAGATCAAGAGTACATCCTTTCAATAAGTACAGATCAATAGTAAGAGTAGTTTTAGATAATAAATAATAGCTATGTGACATAAAGTAGATCCAAGATGATTTAGAATAGGTTTTGTTAAATCATGGCCATGTGAATGGTTTGCAAAGAATAAGAGACAAACTGAAGAGTTCTTTTTAGAAGATCATAGTCTTAGAACTTTTATTGACAAATTCTTCTGAAGAGCTTGAATTTGAAAAGTAGTAATAAGAAGAAATGAAAAAGAATCAGAGGTTTTAATATTCACTGCTAAACCAGCATTAGTTATTTGAAAAGATTGAACAAAATTACAAGATTTTCAAAATTCTATTGAATCTAAATTCAAAAAGACATTTAAGATCATAGTGAAGGAAATAAAAACTCCAGAGCATTCTGCTAAGATAATGTGAGAATTCGCTTGTGAACAACTAGAAAAAAGAGTTCCTTTTAGAAGAGTTGCAAAGTGAGTATTACAAAAGTGTATGGAAAAAGGAGTAACTTGAGTAAAAATCCAAGTTTGATGAAGATTGTGATGAGTAGATTTATCTAGAGTTGAAAAATTTATTGAATGAAGAGTTCCTCTACAAACAATAAGATCAGATATAGATTACCATTATACTACTGCATTGACTAAATACTGAATTCTTTGAGTAAAAGTTTGGATTTATAAGTGAGATGTAACTATGGCGCCTAAATGACAAAATAAGAAATCTCTAACTAAGAAGATATTGAAAAAGGAAGAAGAAGATGCAAATTAATATTTATAAGATAAATTACAAATATGTCTTTATTATCACCTAATAGATGGAAGTTTAGAAAGCAAAGAAGATGAAGAAACGAATGAGAGGCGTCTTCATGAAACTATGTGGCATTCTGAGACTTCTGAATGAAAGCAACAGAGAATACTTACCTTACTAATAGACAAATTGAAGCTGCAAGAAAGGTAATTATCAGAAGAGTTAAAAAACTATGAAAATTGTGGATAAGAATATTTCCAGACTTACCTTACACAAAAAAGTGACTAGAAATGCCTATGGGTAAGTGAAAATGAGATGTTGACACATTTAGAGTAAGAATTAAAAGATGAAAAGTCTTATTTGAAGTAAACTGAGTTGATAGGGATACCGCTACTGAAATATTCAAGTTAGCAACATATAAGTTACCTGTTAAAACTAGAACAGTTGAAAGATGAGAGGTAAGATAATAAATTAATTTATTTATTGGTTTATAGAATAATAATGAAGAAGCTTGATTTGACAGATTTAAATAAGAAAACTATTAAGGAGTTAGTAAAATTAAGATCTGATATGAAAAAAGAATTGTTCGAAATGAGATTTAAACATTCTTTAAGAGCTATTAAAGAGACTCACTTGTTAAAGGTTGCTAGAAAAAATGTAGCAAGGATTAATACTGTTTTACATAATAAAATAGCTAATTAAAATGACTATAATCGATTGAAAGAATATAAAAGAAATGATATGAGTTGTTGTTAGTGATAAAATGAACAAGTCACTAGTAGTAGTTGTTGAAAAAGTAAAACAGCATCCTATTTACAAAAAAAGATTTACTATCAACAAGAAGTATTACGTACATGATGAGGATCAAATAGCAAAAATTTGAGATACAGTAAAAATTAGAGAATCTAAACCAATAAGTAAATTAAAAAGATGGACATTGGTAGAAGTAATAAATAATAAAGTTATTTAAAATTTAAAAAGGTCAAATGCTACAGAATGAATCTTTAGTAAGAATAGTGGACAACACTTGAGCAAAGTTATGAAAAGTTATTAGAATCATTAAATGATCTAGAGCTAGATTTGCTTATTTATGAGACAAAGTTGTTTTAGCTGTTAAAGAAGCTACACCAGGTTGACAAATTTCTAAATGAGATGTGGTACGGTGAGTAATCGTAAGAACAAAGAAAGAAGTTTGAAGAAATGATTGAACATATATAAGATTTGAAGATAATGCAGCTGCTATTATCGATAAACAATGAAATCCAAAGTGAAAAAGAATATTTTGACCTGTTGGAAAAGAATTAAGAGATAAATGATTTAAAGCTTTAGCTAATTTAGCTGAAGAAGTAATATAATCATATATTTTTACCTATTATACCTTCAAAATGAGGAAAATTAAGAAATGAGATAAGGTTCAAGTAATTAGTTGAAAGATGAAATGAACAGTCTCTGAAGTGGAAAAAGTAATTGACGAATGAACAAAAGTAGTAGTTCAATGAGTTAATGTAATGAAAAAAGCTGTTAAGTGACAATGATATCAAGATAAAACAATGCCAATAGATTATTCTAATGTTTTACTGTATTGTCCTAAATGTAAGAAGTGAGTAAAAGTTGCAAGAATAGAAAACAGTAAATGAATGAAAGTTAGACAATGTAAAGTGTGTTTAACTGAATTATAATATTATTTATCAAATTAGATAAAAAAAATGACTTTGTACAATGATTTCAAAAGTACTTGAAAAGTAAAATTGAAAGAGACACTATGAAAAAACAATATACATCAAACACCTGTTATAGATAAGGTTATTGTTTCTATGTGAATATGATCTTTAGTAACTAGAAAATGAGTTAAAGACTTTTCAGATTTAGAAGATAATCTTAAAGATATAACTTGACAAAAAGCCCAATTAATAAAATCTAAGAAATCAATATCTAATTTTAAGTTAAGAGAAGAAATGCCTGTAATGTTAAAAGTTACATTGAGAAAAAAGAAGGCTTTTGATTTTCTTGAAAGACTAAACACTATGGTTTTGCCAAGAGTTAGAGATTATGATTGACTAAAAGTAAAAAAGTTTGATTGAAAATGAAATTATAATATGTGATTTAATAATCAAGTAGTATTTCCTGAAATTGATCCTGAAGCTATAAAGACACCTATGTGAATTCAAGTAACTATCTGTACTACAGCTGATGACAATTCTGATGCAAAGGAGTTACTAAAATCATTATGATTCATATTCAATGAGAAGAAATAGTTTTATTATAATTAATAATCAATTATGGCTAGAAAAGCACTAATAGTGAAACAGCAGAGATTGAATGAAAGTAGACTGAAGTCAATTCAAGATTGAAAACAAATGCCAAACTCAACAAAATATTATAATAGATGTAAAGTTTGTTGAAGACCTAAGAGTTATATCAGAGAGTATTGAATCTGTAGAGTATGTTTCAGAAGATATGCTAGAGAATGACTTATAATGGGAGTAAGAAAGGCTAGTTGGTAATAATTTAATTGTTAAGATTAATAAATGAGCATTACAAATGCACCTATACATGATTTGCTAATAAGAATCAAAAACGCATACTTAGCAAGAAGAGAAACTGTTAAGGATGTTATATATTCTAGCTTCAAGAAAGAAGTATTAGACTTATTGAAAAGATATAATTATATCTTGGACTATACAATAATTAGTCAAGAAAACAACAAAAAATTCTTGTCTATAAAATTAAAAGAAGTGGTAGATCCAGTTAATGATATTCCAGTAATTAAATTTGTATCAAAACCATCAAGACGTATGTATGTTTGATATGAATTAATTAAATCAGTTGCTTGATGAAGATGAATTTGAATTATCTCTACAAATAAGTGATTGATGGCTACTCATGAAGCAAAGGCTAAGAAACTGTGAGGAGAATTAATTGCAGAAATATACTAAAAAATGAAAATTTTATAAATAATGTTATAATAATGTCTAGAATAGGAAAAGCTCCAATTGACATAGTAGCAGGCGTTGAAGTGAAACACGATGCCACAACTGTTGAGGTTAAATGACCAAAGGGAACATTATCTTTCAATTATCCAAGTTGAGTTGTTATAAAAATTGAAAATAATCAAATAATTGTTACTGTTGAATCTGAAGAACAAAACAATCTTTGGTGATTATCAAGAACACTTATTTCTAATTTAGTAGAGTGAGTAACAAAATGATATGAAAAAAAACTAAAATTAATTTGAGTTTGATACAATGCAAGACTTAAATGAAATGACTTAGTTTTGAATCTTTGATATTCTCACCCGATTGAATATCATTTACCTTCATGAATTTCTGCTTCTATTGAAAAAGATCCTAAGTGAAATGATATCATAACTATTAGTTGAATAGATAAACAACTAGTTTGACAAACAGCCGCTAAACTTAGAACTTTCAGATTACCAGAACCTTACAAGTGAAAATGAGTTAGGTACATTGATGAAGTTGTTAAGATGAAAGCTTGAAAAACTTCAAAAAAATAGTATAAAGATATTATAATATTTAAATTATATACTTTTAAAGATGAAAAAGTTAGCAAATAAAATTGCAGATACAACAAGAAAATACTTGAGAAGGAAAAATAGAACAAATGTAAAAGCTAAAGTTTTGACAGATTTACCTAGACTAATAATTAACAGATCTAATAAATATATCTATGCTCAAGTTATAAGTAGAGATTGATCAGTTATTGCTTCATCGTCTGACTTGAAATTGACTGAATGAACTAAGTTATCTAGAGCAAGAATAGTATGATCTGATCTTGCATCTAAATTAAAAGAAAAAAAGGTTGATAAAGTTACATTTGACAGAAATGGGTTTATATATCATTGAAGAGTAAAATCTATAGCTGATTGAGTTAGAGAATGATGAATTAATATGTAATCAAAAATTATTATTTTAGAATATAATAAATCTTTATGAAAGGGAATTATTCTTGAAAGGAAACAACTGAGAAGAAATATGACGAGCTATTGCTAGAAGTGAGAAGAGTAACTAGAGTTACCACTTGATGAAGAAGATTGTCATTTAGAGCTATCGTTCTTGTTTGAGATAGAAAGTGAAAAATATGATTGTGAATTTCTAAATCACAAGATGTTACTTGAGCTTTGAAAAAAGCAATACATGATGCATACAAAAACATAGTTGAAGTGCCTTTGATTTGAGCAGATACAGTTCCATATCCAATTACTTATAAGTATAAGGCTGCGATAATCAAATTATTACCAGCTGCTGCAGGTACTTGATTGAAAGCATGATCTTCAGTTAGAATGGTTTTGGAATTGGCATGATATCTAAATATTTTGTCTAAAATTATCCTCTCTTTAATTTTATTCACATAATCAGCCAAACTGTCCACCATCTGGTTAAATGTCTTTGTCACGATTCCCAGTTCGTCCCCCGACCGGATATACGGCACCTTTACATGAAAATTTCCCTGACCCACCAGCTTGGCTGTATGTGCCAGACTGGTAAGGGGTGTGACAATGTCCCTGGTCATCATCATCATAACCGTCAGGCTGATAATCATGACGATCACAAGAATGACAGAGCTGATGACCTCTAA
>JAZHDC010000132.1:0-3430 GCA_036541305.1 Candidatus Absconditabacteria bacterium | reverse complement strand
ATTTTCTTTTAATAACTCATATAATTCTACAGTTTCCATCAAAGATTATAAATAATAAACTATTTAAAGGTTATTTATTATATAAATATTATTTTATAATACAAGTAAAAATACTATAAGTGAAGAAAAATGAAAAATTACCTTTAAAAGTTGACAATAATAATTAATATGATTATACTAACAATATATTATTCTTTAATTTTTGAAAAATAACAATGAAAAATATTAATGAAATTTTGGATACAATAAAAGAAAAAATTCTAGAAAAAATTTCACAAGATAAAGAATCTTGAATTGAGGAAATTCAATTTTGTATAGATTATTTTATGGATTTAAAAAATGAATACAAAATTAACAACTACTGTAAATGATTATTTTTTGAAAAAGACGAATATTTAGAGTCACACAATATCAATAAAATTATTTGAGAAATAATTGAAAATATAAAAAATAAATTTGGTGAATATGTTATTGATGAACTGGCTGTTGTAAAATACAATTGAAATATAATTACTCCAATATATTTTTATTCATTGAATAAAGAAAGGTTACTAAAAGGCAATGAAGACAATCTAAAAAAATCATTAATAAATGATTTCAAATTTTATACGTGAAATATTCTTCAAGATGATTTACTTGAAGATGGAGAATGAACACTTGCATGAAATCAAACATGAAGCTCATTTGATATTATACTAAGAATAGGAGATTATATATTTGGTTTCAATAACTCTAAACTATCAATTGACGAAATTCAAAACAATCTATCAATTAGTAAAAATGACTTAATAAGTGAAGTAAGTAAACTATATAACTATATGAAATAAACTATTACATATTTACTATCAACCATTTTATTATTTGAGAAATATTTTCTTGTTTTAGATCTATTGGACACTTATTAAGTGTCTTTTTTATTAACTTGCTATCATATCACAAAGAGTTTACTGTTCAACAAATATCCTTGAACAACTTTTCATCTTGTGAAATTTTATTTAAGTCTTCATCTTTTACAGTGTTTTTTAGTTCTACTAAAAGTCTTTTGGCTATTTTTGGTCACACTCAAGGCAAAGCTTGAAAAAATTTGATGTCAAAGGACTCAACGGCAGCACGCAAGGAAACCTGAGGCACGCTACTTATATGAAATGATACTTTAGGTCATATTCAAGGTAGTTTTAGTAAGTCTTCAAAAAAAACTTTTTGATTTACAGTATCAAAAGCAAAATACTTAAAAGATTTTGTGTTATCGTCCAAATAAGAATAAATATAATATTCTCAATTAGATTTTACTCACTCATATAAAACTTCAATTCCAAAAAAATCATTTTTCAAATATTTGCGATTATTTACTTCAAATAAACTTCAATTAAAAAAGTTAAACATAATTTTGATTTAAATATTTAAATAAAGATAGTCTCAATTTAACAACGATCAAGGATTTACTAAATACACTACTCCACTTCACAAATCAGCTAGTTCATTTTCATAGCTAAATATTCAATTATAATATTTTATAATAGACTTAACGTGTGTATGTCAATAAATCAATACGTCTAAGCCATTATTTAAAGCATATTCAACTAATTGTTGTTTATCTCACCTTGGGTAAATTTGATTAGAGTGGACAATTCATATTCTATATGTTTTATATTCAATAAGTTTAGATTCTGGTAAAAGTCTTTTCAAAAGATCTTCGTCGCTATTTCAGTGCACACAAACAAGCTTTTTTCAGGCTATACCAAATATAGCTAAATAGGTTTCCATCTTGTCGAAATCTCAACAATGGATCAATAAATCATAATTATAATTTTGAATAAATTCGACTATATCTAGATATTTTCTAGTAGGAGAATGAGTGTCTGAAATGATTAACAATTTCATGATTAAACTCTTATAAATTTTCTGGTAAAAGAAGCTTTCAATTAATATTTTGAACTTGTATTTTATCCTCGCCTTTTATCAAAGATACATTATTAAAAACAAATTTATATCACTCGATTACATACATCAACTTACTTGCTCAAATCTTATTATAGTTATTTAATTCATTGGAAGAAATTAATTCTTCAAAATAAGGTGATAAATCTAAAGTTTGAGTTACAGAAGCGTTCTTATAAAGAGTTACTATATTTTGAGTGTAATCAAAATCTATGCTTATTCAAGATAGTACAGTTGAATCTCACTTGTATAAATTTTCAACATCACTTCATTTATTGTACAATTCAATGTTTATTAGATGATTATATCAACCAACAAATACTACACTAGTATCATTTGAGTAAAAACTATATCTCAAATTGTCTACAAGATCTAATCAATATTTAGTATTCAATCACATTTGTTTCATAAGTGAAGTAATTATGGTATTTCTTCAATAATATCTATTATGTGATTTTTGATCTTGCACTATTGTATCCAAATCAGTCAAAAATATGTATTTTATAGAATTGTATCCATGATAATCAATTAAATAATCTAGTATACTATATATATCATCTTTGGTCTTTTCATCTAATAAATCCTGCTTCAAAGAAACTACTTTTCAATTTTGTAGTATTCAATTGTTTGTTAAAACACTTTCCAATCTACTTATTTGACTAACTTTACCTACGTTAAATGCTGACCAAGGTCACAGAATGCTTAATATTAATAACCAGTTACGTAAATTCATGCAAACCAAAGAGTGGTGGTGGTTCTCATGGCTGACCAGCGGTGGCACCTACAACGAGGGAATGCTTGAAAATGATATCGAGCTGATCAAGGACGAATATTTCAATCAGGGCTACATCCGGGTGCGGGTCAAGCAGCCGTTGATTGTGCTGTCCGATAATCGTAACGAGATGAGCATCCTGATTGAGATCGAGGAGGGTGAACCGTTTTTTCTCGGCAGCATGGCAGTGGAAGGGGACTTGCTCCTCGAAGAGCAGGAGTTGTTGAAACTGCTGCGTTTCAAAGCCGGTGATGTGTTCAGCCGCAAGCAACTGCGCGCCGATATCAAACGCTTAAATGACTTTTATGCCGATCGTGGCTATGCCTATGTCAATGTCACGCCGGTGACGCTGATTAACAAGGAAGAAAAAACGGTCGACGTCACCTTCAAAATCGAGCAGGGCATACAAGTCAATATTGGCCGGGTGAATATTGCCGGCAACAGCAAAACCCGCGACAAGGTGGTGGGGTACGTTGGTGAACGTCGCGGCCATCATCGTGGGTGGCACCATTGGATGGCTGGCCAAAAAAGGCATTTCGGAACGTTATAAGAAGACGGTGATGCAGGGCATCGGGTTGGCGGTCATCATCATTGGTCTGTCCGGCAGTCTGCAGGGCATCATGCAGTTTGTGGGAGAGAGCCGGTTGGATAGGGTATACCTGACCGGGATGATTCTGTCCCTGGTGTTTGGCGCACTCATTGGAGAGGCGCTGAACATTG
>JAZHDC010000131.1:0-18103 GCA_036541305.1 Candidatus Absconditabacteria bacterium | reverse complement strand
GCAAATGGAAATGATATATATTTTCGGGAATGAACTACTCGTTATAGTATTTCCAAAACTTTAAAATCAAGAATGATATCATGATTATCTTGGCGGCAAATATCAAAATTAGAAAAAAAATGTAATTAATTTATAATAAAAAATAAATAATGAAAAACTATATAAACTTATTTATGAAATGATCAGTTTTTGGACTGGGAGTATTTGTTACTGTTTTTTTGTGTATTTTAATTGTAAAGTGAGCATGGCAAAGTAGTAATCCTACGGCATGATTGTGAGATGCAACAAATCTTTATACAAGTGGAGAAGATACTCTTACTAAGGAAAAGTGGAATGCCTTGGTGGAGAAGGTTTACAATAATTGATGATGAATTAATTCTATTTGAGATATAGTAACTACATATTTATGAAACACTATTTATCAAGCAAATCAAGATTGAATTATATTAGCATATTGCAATTGAACTTGACGGTTAAAATCTATTCAATCAATTAATTCTAACTTGTCTAATCCAATTATGTCTTGGGAATCAGAACATATAGCAACTGGTGCTGCTCGTGAACGAGTTATCTTACCAATTAAAAAAAATAATTATCGAAAAATAGAAGTACTTTGATGATGTAGTCAATTAAAAACAGTTTTTTTCCCATTACAATAATTTATGATTTAAATTGATAGAATGTTAAACCCAATAGAAATTATCAAAAAATGATTTTTGCAATGAATATGATTGTCATTATGACTTTCAATATTTATTTTTTGAATATTCTTGGTAAAATGAGCATGGCAAAGTAGCAATCCTACAGCATGACAATGAGATGCAACTAATCTTTACACAAACTGAGAAGATATACTGACAAAAGAAAAATGGAATGCCTTGGTGGAGAAAGTAAATAGTAATAATTCAAATTCTTTATGATGGGTAGAAGTTGATAGAGATGACACAACTACACCTTTTGATCCATACTGTGAACGGAGATGGGTTTACAATGAACCAGCTAATACTGTTGTTTGATCAAACCCATCCTGAGTTCGGCAAACAAATGCTATTCATTTAGATTGATCTAGAATGAGATTTTTCCAAGATTCTTGAATTTTCAATATCTTAAGTACAGATAAAACAAAAATGTTACGGTCTTGATGATGACGACGGTATCTAAGTAAACTTGAAAAAAGATGTAATTAATCTACAAGATAAAAAACTTGACCAAGCAGGTTTGATATTGAAGCTACTGGCTTTGAAGTAGCAAAACATTTTGATATTGCATAAAATCCTTTTATATAAACAATTTCTAATATTGATAAATGCAAAACAATTAGTATAAATAGTGATTATTTAATATTTTTTTGATTATGAACTCTAAGACTAATAAGTTTTTTATTGTGATTATTTTTGTGCTTTTTGCTTTGTGAATAAGTGTTAGTTCTTATTTGTATTTTAGTGGCTTCGATTTTGAAGTTTTTTTCCAACAAATTAATTTAAATATTAGTTATAAGGTGATTTTGATTTTGATGTTTTATCTTTTTAGGAATTATTTATTGATTCCATCTACTGTAGTGATTTTGTTTTCTTGATATTATTTGCAGCATTTTTGGCTGAGTTTATTGATTGCTTTGATTGGAGTGACTTTTGGTTTTTTGCAAACTTATTTTGTATGATATACTTTTAGTGAATCATTAGCAAAAAGTAAGAAATTTCATCTAATTTCACAGTACAATGAAAAAATTCAAAAGCAATGATACAAAGTCATTTTTTTGTGAGCATTATTCCCTGTAATGAGTGTAGATGCTCTTTACTATTCAGCATGATTGATAAAGTATAATATTTTGAAAGCATACTTAGCATGAATTATTTGAGAACTACCATTAATAATATTATATGTTTACTTGTGAAAACAAGCACAAAATTATACCCATTATTTTTTCTATATATTTCTGTTTTTAGTTTTAGGATATTTGGTGTATTTTTTATGAAAGCAGAGAAATAGAAAGAAAATTACATAATTAATTATATTTTTTTTAAATAGTACTTTTTTTGTATTAGTCAGTTCACAATTGTTTTTACCTCTAAAATAAGAGATAAATTTATTATTTATCAATTGGATTAAATTTCAAAATCATTGTATTATAAATCTTTTTCATAACTTTTTCAATATTTTTCTATTTTCAATTTAGTATTGTGGTGTTGTTCATTAACATCAACTAATATTTTGGAGGCATTATGTACAGCAATTTTCAAGCACGGATGATGTTGTTTGTGGCTGGAGTCCTTCTTGGATTGATTCCCTTGTTTTCTAAGAACATCGATAGCATTGGTGGTATGGCAGTGAGTATGTGGAGAGCTTTGATCCCGTCGGTTATTCTTGTGGGATATATTCTCTTCTCTTCCTCAAGTAAGATTCGCGATAATGTGGCACATGTTTTGAGGCGACCTCGGGCCATCTTTGGAATCTGTATGTACGGATTTTTCACCACTAGTTTGGTTTCTACTTGCTACATTATGTCGTTGAATTACATTTCCATTGCATTGTCTGTTACTTTGGTTTACACGGTCTCGCCAATTGTAGCTCTTTTGATTGAGTGGATTTACTACAAGAAACCGCCATCTTTTATGAAGATTTACTACGCCTCTTTGGTGATTTGTGGAATTTTCATAATCTTGAAGGTTGCCCCTTGGGAATTTGACACCAATTTTTACATTGGTTTTGCCTTTGCTTTGGTTGCTGGAATTGGCATTGTCCTTTACAATTACCTTAGCAAGGGTTTTGATAAGTCAATCAACGAAGAAGTAATCTTGTCAGGCGCGTTTGTTGTTTCAGGTATTTTGGGAGTCATTTACATGATGGCAATCCAGATTTTCTTTGACTCTAAAATCCAATTTATCCCTGACAACAATCTTGAGATTGTGCATCTTCTTCTCCTTGGTGTTTTTGCTACCTTGATTCCCTACTGGTTGATCCAAAAGGTATTGAGAAAATCTCAGATCAGTACCTATGAAGTGACTTTGTACTTCACTTTGGAGCCGGTTATCTCTATTGTGATTGGGAGTCTGGCTTTCAATGAAACACTGAGTATGATCCAGAATGTGGGGGTGTTCATTGTTCTTACAACTATTCTTTCTATGCAGAAAGAACAATAATATTACTTAGGAAGAGTTTTTCTCTTCCTTTTTTCATAACTTTTTCAATATTTTTCTTTTTACAAATGATTATTTATAGGATACTTTTATTATTAATTTATTACTATGAATACAAACAATCGTCAAAAAGTAAAAATGACAAGCAGAGATGAAGATTATTCTCAATGGTATTTAGATGTAGCTAAAGCATGAAACATGTATATGAATTCACCAACTCCTTGATGTATTACTTTTATGCCAAAAGCAGTTTCGATTTGGGTAAAGATAAGAGAAGAAGTGTCTAAGGTATTGCAAAGTAAATGAGTTCAAGATATTTATTTGCCATTATTGATTCCTATGTCATTTTTGGAAAAAGAAAAGGAACATGTAGAATGATTTGCTCCTGAATGTGCAATTGTGACTCATGGATGATGAAAGCAATTAGCCGAGAAATTAGTAATTAGGCCTACTTCAGAAACTTTGTTTTGTGATTTTTTCAAACAACAATTATCTAGTTATAAGGATTTACCATTATTATACAATCAATGGGTAAATGTAATGAGATGGGAAAAAAGAACTAGACCATTTTTGAGAACTACAGAATTTTACTGGCAAGAGTGACATACATTACACGAAACCAAAACTGAGGCAGATGAGTTTGCTTTATCAATTCACAATGATGTTTATCTAAAGACTATTAGAGAGTTGATAGCAGTAGATTGAATTGCATGACAAAAGCCTGAAAGTGAAAAATTTGCATGAGCTATGAAGACTTATACTTTTGAGTGAATGATGTCAAACTGATGGGCTTTGCAAATGGCTACATCACATTTATTATGACAATGATTTATGGAGCAGTTTGAAGTGAAATTCCAGTGATCAGATGGAAACATGACTTATCCATATTATACTTCATGGTGAATATCTACTAGACTATTAGGATGAATGATATCATCGCACTCTGATGATAAGTGATTAATTATTCCACCAAAATTATCAGAGTACAAGGCGGTGATCTTACCTATTTATGGTAAAGAAAATCAAGAACAAATTGATAATTATATATTTCAGTTGGCAAATTCATGAATGGAACAGCCATTAGAAATCCCTGTAAAGTGAAAGAATTTTACTGCAATAGTAGATTGATTAGATAAGATATTAATTGACAAAAGACAAGTAAAATTATGAGAAAAAATTAATGATTTTGAAGTAAGCGGATTTCCTATTAGAGCAGTGGTAGGTGCAAAAGAGCTAGAAAATAGACAAATAACTTTAGTGTCTAGAATTACATGAGAAACAAGACTTGTAGAATTTGAAGAATTTGGCGAAAGTATAGATGAAATGTTATACTTATGACAAAAGCATTTGTTTGAAAAAAGTAAAGAAAGATTGGTGAATAATGTTATTCCTGCTTATTGTTTTGAAGATATTGCTAGAATTGTAGAAAACAAACAATTTGCAATTTATGATTGGGATGGAAGTGAAGAGTTTGAAGAAAAATTGAAAACAGAGTTGAAGGCAACTATTCGTTGTATTCCATTTCCTTGACAATTTACTGATGATTTATTGGAAAAACAAGATACAAATAATCAAATAATTATTATTGCTCGTGCATTTTAATTTCTCAATATAATAACATGCAAACACTAAATAAGCTCCCCAATTATTCTATTACACAAAGATTAATTGAAAATTCAATTGTTTATACAGATAGAAATTGAGTTTACTATAAGACCAGATCAGGAAAAGATCAAATAGTAAAAGAGACAATAAATCGTTTGAACTCTATTTGTCATAATTGAATAAAAGTAATTTCCAACGAGTCAGAAGATCCAAAATCAAAGATTTTACTAACTGACAAAAATAATTGAATTCATATCAATTCAAGCAACTATAATCTTTCCTATGAACAAGGAGTTGCTTTTATAAGAAATACTCTTTGATTTAATAAATGTTTCTTTGTCTGAAATGATACAGTTGCAAAAGAGGTGGTAAAAATGTGAATGGAAATAGTAAACTTATCAGAAATTACTTCTAATAATTACATTAGACCTTTTATACAGCCTAACAATTCACTACCAATATTATTTGCAAGACCTGTTTTTGCAATCAATGCAAGATGTAAGAGTCAAGAAGATATAGACAACGAATTAGACTGTGATTTTTCTATAGACGCGGTTAAGCTTATTTTATCTAATTCAGATTCCAAAGTAGTATTTTGTCATACCAAACCAAACTGTCCCAAAAATGATTATATTGAGTTGAATTTATGATATTATTTTGAATATTTGATAAATGAGTTTGGATTGGAAGTTGGTAAAAATATTTTCAATGTTGGGAAGTGAAATTTTAGTTTGTGAGAGATTTTTGATAGTTCATTAAAAATTTATAATAAAGATTATTCTAAAGTAGTCGGTATATGAGATATGTATAGCGATATAAAGCATACTTTAGATAATTGATGAAAAGGAATTTTGGTGCTAAGTTGAGATGAGCAGATTACAGATGATTTGGTAACTATACTAAATTCATATTGAGAAAGACTGACCGTGTTAGATGATCTTTCCCAATTAAATATTCAATAATCTGATTGAATTTTGTAATCATTTCATTATAAATAGATATATTTATTATTTGTATCTAAAATGAAAAATATATTTGTAGTACCTAATATGCCCGTTTCAAAACTTTATTTTCAATAAGGGTTATTAGGAGTATGCAAAATATTTTTAACCCTTATTAAGGGTTTTTTTAATATTTTAATACTAATAAAATGATTATTCAGTTTGTATGATGTGGAAATATGTGAAAGTTATTGTTACAATCACTTTTAGATAATTGAATCTCTCCAAAGTTTATTTATGTACAAGTTCAATCTCAGCAATCTCAAGAATTTATATATAAGCAATACTGAGTAAATATAGGGAAAAGTAATGACGCAGATATCTTAATATTGGCTATAAAACCTCAACAATTAGATCAAGTTGATTTGACTTGATACAAACAAAATTTATTTGTTTTGAGTATTTTAGCTTGAGTCAATACTACCAAAATTAGATCCTTCATAAATACAAAGAATATTATGAGAGTAATGCCCAATGTTTCTTTGAAGGTAAGGAATTGAACCTCTTGATATTATTATGAATGAGACAAAAAAGATTATAGATTTGTTTTGCTTATGAATATTTTTACTTCTTTGTGAGTTTGTATAGAAATTATTCAAGAAAAAATGATTGATGCAGTTACTGCAATATCATGAAGTTGACCTGCATATTTTTAT
Organism: Candidatus Absconditabacteria bacterium; assembly: GCA_036541305.1. GTDB lineage: Bacteria > Patescibacteriota > Gracilibacteria > Absconditabacterales > Absconditicoccaceae > JAZHDC01. The sequence goes on along the minus strand of JAZHDC010000131.1, from coordinate 11,704 downwards.
TATTTAGTAGAATTGTTAACAAAGTCAGCTCAAGAACTTTGATTTGATCTGCCCACAGCCACTAGTCTTGCTACTAATACTTTTTTGTGAGCTGCTTTATTGATGGAGCAAACAGATTTGTCTCCAATTCAACTTAGAAGTATGATTACATCTAAGGGTTGAACTACACAAGCAGCTATTGAATCTTTTGAAAAACGATGATTTGATAAAATTTTCAATCAATGAGTATTAGCAGCTTACAATAGAGCGCAAGAGCTTAATAATTAGTTTATTATTTATAAAGATATCATGAAAAATATAATAGAAAATAATCTAAAGTTAGTGAAAACTGCATCAATTAATTTCAAATCCAAAGATATTAATGAAAAAAACAATATTATCAAAGAATTATGACAAATTTTGTTATTGAATATTGATAATATAATAACGGAAAATAAAAAGGATTTAGAAATACTTTGAGTTCATAATCCATTATATGACAGATTGTTATTAGATGCTAAAAGAATTGAATCTATGGCAAATTCGTGTTTTGAACTGATTGAAATAGGAGATCCATTATCTAAATTTGATAATGAAGAGTTGATAGCTAATCCTTCATGAATTAATATTAGAAAAGTTTGAGTACCTTTGTGAGTAGTTGCTTGTATTTATGAAGCAAGACCAAATGTAACTATTGATCTGACAATAATGGCATTGAAGTCTGGAAATGCTATAGTACTTAAATGAAGTAGTTCAGCTCGTTTTACTAATGATTATCTAATTAATTTGATAAAGAAAGTCTTGATGGATAATTCAGTAGATACAAATTTAGTATATCAGTATCCTTACGAAAGAGAGTATTTACAATATTTGTACAATGCTCAATGATTAGTCGATGTAATAATACCAAGATGATGAAAACAATTGATACAATCAGTAAAAAAAGACTCGATGATTCCAATAATTGAAACCTGAGCTTGAGTTGTACATTTATATGTTGATGATATTTGATCTGAAAATTTACAAAAGGCAATATCTGTTATTGAAAATGCTAAAATATCTAGGCCATCAGTTTGTAATGCTTTAGATACTTTATTGATAAAAAAGTGACAATCATTAGATTTTTATATTCATTTATCTGAAACATTGAAATGAGTAAAAATAAACTGTTTGGAAAAAGATTATTTGTTTTTATCTAAGTATTTTGAACAATTGAATATTATTCAAGAAAACAATTTCCACGATGAAATGCTTTCACTAAAACTACAAATAAAGTTGGTAGATGATATTCAGCAATGAATAGATCATATACTCCAATATAGTTCATTACATTCAGATTGAATTCTGTCTGATAATGAAATTAATATTTTTAGATTTATTCAATCTGTAGACTCTTCTGTAGTTTATATAAATAGTTCTACTCGTTTTTCTGATGGATGATGCTTTGGACTTGGTTGAGAAATTTGAATCTCCACTCAAAAATTACATGCAAGATGACCAATGTGAGCTGAAGCATTGGTAACTTACAAGTACATTGTAGATTCAGATTGGAAATGTAGATAAATATTTGATATTCAAGTAGAAATATATATTATTATTTTCTATTCAAATTAATTGATTTTTTAATTATATTGATTATTATTATATTAATATATTTTATATTAACAGTAGCAAATGAAATCTCTTCTTACCAGCACAACTACAACACCAAAATCTATTGTATAGAGTGTTTTGTAGAGCTGGTAATTAAAATAAGCTTCTAGAAACTCTCTAGAAGTTTTTTATTTGATATATGAAAAAAATGGAGAAATATTTACACAAGATAGTCACGTGGATAAGCAAGTTTAGAGTGAATCTCTCATAAAATATATATTTTTAACTACCTAATAGAAAAACCATGAATGATATTATAATGAAGAGACATAGCCTGTCTCATATACTTGTACAAGCTGTGCTATCAAAGTATCCAAATGCAAAACTGTCAATATGAACAGATATTGAAAATGGGTTTTATTATGATTTTGATTTGTGAATTGAAGAAATCAAAGAAACTGATTTGAAAGGAATTGAAAAGATTATGAAAAAAAAATCATCAAACAAAATCAGCAGTTTAGTCAATACTTTTTGTCAATAGAAGAAGCTAAAGCTTATTTAAAATCTATTGGTGCTGATTATAAATTGGAGTTAGTAGATGAACTAGCTCAAGCTTGAGAAACTCAAATTAGTTATTTTAAGAATCACAATGAACAATTGGGAGAAACTTTTGTAGATATGTGTAGATGACCTCATGTAAACAAAAGTATAGAAATCAAGGAAGACTCTTTCAAATTAGATAAAATAGCATGAGCATACTGGAAATGAAGTGAAAAGAATAAAATGTTAACAAGAATATATGGTTTTGCCTTTGAAACAAAACAAGAACTTGAACAACACTTGCACTATTTGGAAGAAGCAAAGAAAAGAAATCATAGAGTTTTGTGAGCAAAGCTTAAGTTGTTTACTTTTTCTGATAAAGTAGGTTTGTGATTGCCACTTTGGTTACCAAGATGATGAATGCTGTGGAAACAAGTAGAAAATTTTTGGAGGCAGGCTCACGAAGAAAACTGATACGATTTTGTAAGAACTCCACATATTGGAAATAAAGTTCTTTGGGAAACTTCATGACATTGGTGATTTTATGCTGAGTCAATGTATCCTCCTATGGAAGTTGGACAAAATCTAGAAGAGCTTCAAAAAAGAGAAAAAGTAAAAGAGTCAGAAACATTTTTGCTAAAGCCTATGAACTGTCCTTTCCATGTAGAAATATATAATTCTCAGCCAAAAAGTTACAGAGAGTTTCCTTTGAGATGGTGTGAAGCTGGAACTGTATATAGATTTGAAAAGAAATGACAGTTAAGTTGATTGACAAGAGTAAGATGATTTACTCAAGATGATGCTCATATTATTTGTAGAAAAGACCAAGTAGAACAAGAATTGAAAAAAGTAGTAAAATTTATATTATATATTTTTGAAACATTTGGATTTGACAAAGATTCAGTGCATGTATTCTTGTCTCTAAGAGATCCAAACAACAAAGACAAATATGCTGGTAATGACGAGTGATGGGAAATGACTCAAACAGTATTAGAAAAAGTTGCAAAAGAAATGGAGTTGAACTATGTTGCAGAAGAATGAGAAGCAGCATTTTATGGACCAAAGCTTGACTTCAAAGTAAAAGACGTTTTGTGAAGATTGTGGCAATGTTCTACATTACAGTTTGATTTCAACTTGCCAGAAAGATTTGATATGATTTATACAAATCAAAATTGAGAACAAGAACAACCATTTATGCTTCATAGAGCATTGTTTGGTTCTTTTGAAAGATTTCTTTGAATTTTGATAGAACATTATGCTTGAGCATTTCCTCTATGGTTAAGTCCAGAGCAAGTTCAAGTAGTTCCAGTTTCTGAGAAGTTTATTACATTTGCAGATAAAGTGTATCAATTATTGAAAGATAACAAAATTAGAGTAAAAATCGATGATTCAGATAATAGTCTTGCAAAGAAAGTAAGAAATGCTGAGTTAGACAAAGTTCCTTACGTAATTGTAATCGGAGAAAAAGAAACTAATGAATAAATTCTTTCAGTAAGAGAGTACAAATCCAAGGCTCAATATGAAATTAGACTTGAAGAATTTATAGGAAAAATCAAAAAAGAAATCGCTGATAAAATAAATTAAGAATAACTAAAGAGGAGTAATTTCCTCTTTTTTTTGTATATTTATTTTAAATACCTATTGCTTGCACTCGAACTAGAACTATTGCTATTTACTACTATTGTTGAACCCAATCTTTGGTCTTCCCCAGTTTTGATTATAGCGATAGTAAATAGAACTTAGTAGTTTTATTCTAAACAATCCCCAATCTCCTATCGCTATCGCAATATCCTAGATTGCAATTCATAACAATATTTAATCAACTGCAATCTTCCTTCTCCAATCGCTATCGCTATTCAGCAGATTATTTAGTACTTAGGGAAATAATAATTATTCTTACCTAGAACTTGAACTGGGTACTTGAACTTGAACTCACACTATTGCGAAGCAATTTATTAATCTTTCTATTGCAATTTATTCTATAAAAGATAAAAAATAACACCACAAACAAAGGAGGCAATTATGAACGTCGACCAACTACATAATTTGGTTTGTCAGTTGATTCTTGATGCTACAGTAATAGAAAATCCAATCTTATCTGAACTAGGCAAGCAGGAAGTTTCAAGTAAATTCAAACTTTTCGAGGTAAAATTGAAGCAGTTGATCGAAGTCAATGATGAACCTGCACAGCTTGCTTATCTTACTGAGCGGGCAGCAGAAATTGGTATGGTAGAAGTTGCTAAGATTGCTTTCAAAAAGTTCATGGATTTTCATTCTCATCTTATTGAATCCAATCAAGAAGTGGTTGAGTATATCAAAAAATATGCACCAGTTTTATCTTAATTTTCCGAGGGGTTTTTCCCTCGGTTTTTTTTTGAAATTTTAAAATAGTACCCAGGAAAATAATAATTATTCGAACCTCAAGCTTGAACTTGAACTTGGTACTTGAACTTGAACTAGCGTAGTTTGAGTTTTAGTGTAAGTGTGAGTTCTAGGAAAATAATAATTATTCATATAACCTAGAACTAAAGACTCAAACTAGAACTCACACTATTGCGAAGCAATCTACTCCAATCTCCTATCGCAATCGCTATTTCCCATATCCTAGATTGCAATTCATATTTGTAATAATCTACTGCAATCTTGTGTTGACAATTATTGTTTTTTATATATCAATACTACAACCTAGGAGGATATATGAGCGATATTCATAAGAAACTGAAACAAATCAAACTCAATGACCGTACTGTTGGTGCACAAAAAAAAGCGTCTCATCAAATCAAATCTTTGGTTCAAACCCATTCAGATCCTGAGTCTTTGACCGCTTTGGTTTTGTTTTGTATGAACAACCTTTATCTCAAGTATGCTCGCAGTGCTATGTTGAAACTCAAGAAACTTCATTCTCGCAATGCACAGCCTTGGCTTCAAAAGTTTTTTGATTTGCACTCTCAAATTTAACCCTATTATGCCTGAGTATTTCTCAGGCTTTTTTAGATATTTTTTAGACTTTCTATATAGTTTTTATACAGATATTTTTATAAGCTTTTATTTTCAAAACTGCAAACACATAGTTTTTTATTTTTTGATAAATTGTTTTATTGTAATAATCTATTAGATTTTTTGACAAATTTCCAAATATAAATAAAATTGATTAATTTATTATTACTAATTTATAATAATATGTGATTAGATCAATACAAAGACAAAAATTTTCAAACAAATACTTATGAAACTCAAGATTCAAAATGAGTAAGAGATATATATGATGAATTGAAAAAACAAGAAAAGCTTGCACTAGATGAAGAAACTCAAAATTCTCTAAAAGAAATGAAGATAGACTTGTCTTTGGAGTTGGCTTATGTTTTGGAGTATTGAAATGGTTACCTTGTGGAAAAAGGTGATACTATTTCTCATATAAATGCATTACTTCCAGAATGATTTAGTATTTCTGTTCCTGATCCTAGAAAGTTGCAAAGTGGAAAACAAATAAGAGTAATTGTAGAAAAGTGAGTTGTTTATGTAAAGAAGATTATTACTAAAGATAAAAGAGAAATCGAAGTAAAGGAAGAAGTTACTGGATCAAAGATAGTTTGGTGAAAAGACGGACAATCCAAAGCAACTTATGAGACATATAGATTGTCCAGATGGGCAAAGGATTGTGAAATGCAATTAGATGAGAAGAATTGAAATTTTATTGCAGAGGGTTGACAACTAATTATACCTATAGGTGAAGTAAAAAGTCTTGAGGATTTGAGAGCAAAAACTTATGAATATAGAGAGAATAAAGCTGACGAAAAAGCACTTTCTTTTGTTTCTCAACTACAAGATTTTGATTACAACAAAGATACAAATGAATTTTACTCCAAGGATTGAAAGATCGTAATTCCTAGAGAACAAGTAAAAGACTTCCAAGAATTAAAAGATTTGATTGCTATCAAAGTAGAGGAATTACTAAATAATCAAGCAAAGGATTTCGCAAATAGAGCATTAGTAATGTATAAAGAAGAAGAAAAGCAGTACTTTATAACTTGATTAAATGTTTCTATACCTAGAGATAATATAAAAAGTTTAGATGATCTTGTGAATCTTGTAAATATTGAAACAAATAGATATTTGGATAATCAAGCAAATGAATTTGCTCTAAAATTATGAATAGATTTTGACGAAGCAAAAAAAGCATACATAATACCAAATATGAATGCTACTATCGTAAGAGATGAAGTTAAGAGTTTTGAAGAGCTTAAATTAAAGTATGATGAAATAACTTCAAGACAAGAAAAACCAAAATTACAAACATTTGAATATTCAGTGAAAAGTTGAGACTGATTGATAAAAATAATTATGAATAATTGGGATAAGCTTGGATTGGATTCGAGTTCAAGGAAAGATGTATTAGACTATTACAATAATTATAAACAAGAAATTGTAGATAGTAATAGTTTGAGAGTATCTAAAAATTGAGATCCAATTATATTGTTAAATTCCACAATAATTTTACCAGTTCACTGAGTAGAGAAATCTACCAAGCAAGAATCTAAATCTTCAGATATAAAGATACAAGAACAAACTATTCAAGAGCAATATATTGAAGTAAAAAAAGAACCAGAGAAACAAGAAACTGTAATACCTCAAGTACAAATTGATAAATCACAATTAAATGAAACTCAATCATCAAAAAATGAAAGTAAAGAGACTTTACAAGATGAAAAAACACCAGTTTTGGAAATACAAACTAATGCATGTGAAATAGATGTTCAAGAATCTCCTGCAATAACAAATCAAAATCAATCACAAGAAAGTGAAGTTGTGCCTGAGAGAGTTGAGGAATTAGTATCTAGTTGAATTGAAGACCGTGATAATGAAACACTAGAAAATGAAGAGAAGCCAAGTATATTTGATATTACAAATTATGGAATTTTTAAGTCAATCAAAAAATATACAATAAAACAAAACCAACTCTTAGACTGAAATGATTCAATAATAATTTGACATGAAGATGCTAGTATCAGGAATAAAGATAAACCAAAACTTATACAACCACAAGAACATGAAGTTTTGGTTCCTCCAAGAATTGATATTTCCCAAGAACAATCTAATGTGCCTAAATCTTCTGTTAAGGCTATTCTAAAAAGAGCAGATATGACACAACAAGAAATTCAGTTAGAAAAAGTATATAGTATGCGCAATTTGAAGTATGGTTATTCTCTTAACCAATTTCATCCTGAGACAGTTACAAAAAAAATAAATGAAAGTGTGTATATGTTAACTTTGGACTGAGCTAATGTTGACCAGTACTTGGATAAAGATTGAAATATGATGATAAATATTTCTCAGTTGGTAGAGCATAATCAATTTGATTATTCTGCATTGACTGCATGATATGTGATGTTCAAAATTGATGGAAAAGTTACATTATACAAGATAAAAGAGATTACAAAAGATAATGATATTATTATATGAGAGAAAATTGAGTATTTTTCTGAAAGTGAATATGAAGCTTATAGAGATATAGATATGTATCATAGATTTATTTCTAAGTATGATAGCAGTGTATATCGTTGATCAATAGATAAGGTCTGGTTAGATGAAATGATTGAACAAGATTTGTTAAATGTTAAGTTTTTATTTGATTTGTATATGAAAAGTACACTTAGAGGTCAATTATTTGAAGAGTATTTGAGAAAAGTTGTTGATATTCTTCCTGATCAAATAATTACTTGAAAGTTAAACTTGTCTGGAGAGTATTTTTCACAAAGTAATTTGAGAGAGCTAAGTAGATTTGGATATAATACCAAAAGACAAGATATGGAGGTAATTAGTTTTGATAAAATAAAAACTTGAGATTATTATAGATCTCGTTGAATAATTCCTCTTTGTGAGCCATTTATTTTGGAACATACTCTTTCAATTTTGTGAAAAGTAAAAAATCACAAATGAGCTATTACAGAATACAAATGAGATATAAAACTATTATCTAGTGAAATTACATTTTATATGTCAAAAAAAGAAATAGTTTTAGATGCAAATTTTGAAACTACTTTGAATGAATTTCTATTGTCTTTGAAGTCACTTGCTATAGATGATAGCCTTTCTTTGAGTTTAATATCAGGTATGATTGATGGTAATCTAAAACCTGTTGACCAAGATGAACAAAAAAAACTGAACGAGTCTACTTGAAACAAGAATTTTGCCAATGAAAAAGATTTAATTGATAGTTTCAAAGATATATGATTATCAGAGTTTTCAGTAAATAGCGTATTAAGTTTCGCTAATCAGTTTGCCAAAAATGAACAGCAGGCACAAATATTCTTTATGAAAATATATTCACAGTCAATCAAGAATAAGTAATTTTTTATAAGTTTTTTCAAAGATGATAACAATGCTTGTGCAGATTTGCAGTAAGCATTTTTTATGTCAAACAGCTACGGTTCATGGCTTTATATCAAGAAAATATTTTGTATTGATAATATTAGTATAATCTTTATATTATTACAGTTTTATGAGTAATTGAAATTTATGAAAAAAGATTGTTTAGAGTATGCATTGAATTATATTTATAATTATCCAAAAACTGAGGCTGAGTTGATTATTCAATTGAAAAAGAAAGGATATTTAGAAAGTGAAATAAATAAAACTATTAGTTTTTTGAAACACAAAAACTACGTGAATGATAATAATTTTGCTGAGATTTACATAAATGGTGAGGTTGGTAAAAAATGAAAGCCTTTAGCTTTAGTGTATAGTAAATTACTTCACAAATGAGTAAGTAAAGAAGTAATTGAAAAGGCAATTGCAGCCAACAATAATGATATCAAAAAGTGAACAATTCATAAGATAAAAAAAGAAATAGAAAAGTTGAAAGCAAAATGAGAAAGTTGATTTGATATTATCCAAAAATTGATGAGAAGATGATACAAATTAGATGAAATCAAGAAATGTTTAGAATAATTCTTTACTACTTTTTAAATTATGAAGTTTAAGTACTTACTTGAGTTTGTAGTATTCAGTTGTTGAGCTATAGTAATGATATTTGAGTTGGCATGATCTAGAGTTTTATGACCATATTTTTGAAGTTCAATTTTTGTTTGGAGTAGTTTGATAGGAATTGTATTGTTGAGTCTTTCAATCTGATATTATTATTGATGACAAGAAGCTGACAAAAGAGCTTCAATTTCTAGATTGTCTAGTATTGTTTTTCTTTCTTGAATTTTGATTTTGGTAATGTTAGTTTGAAAAGAATACGTTTTGAAGTTTTTTTTAGATTTTTTCGTAGATATAAAATATTGAGTACTATTTTCTGTAATTGTATTATTTTTACCGGCTAGTATATTTTTGTGAATGGTTACTCCTTTTGCATTCAAGCTAAAGCTACAAAATATTGAGGATTCTTGAAAAACTGCTTGAAGTTTGTACGCAATGTCAACTTTTGGAAGTATTTTTGGTACATTTTTGTGTTGATTTTATTTGATTCCTACATTTGGTACAAATAATATTTTACTTTTTATCTCAGCAGTTTTGATATTATTGTCAATTATGATTGGATGAAAAGTTTATTTGAAAACCAAAATATTTGTATTGTTATGGATAGTATTAGTTTATTTTTATTTAAGATATAATAGTCAGGTTGCAAATTACTTAGATTTTGATACCCAGTATTCTCGCGTATTTATTTACAATTATGTAGATTCAAAAACTTGAAAAGATGCTAGAGTAATGGGAATAAACAATGAAAATCATTCTTCTATGTTTTTGGATTCTGATGAACTTGTGAATGAGTATACAAAATACTATTCTTTGATAGAGCATTTTACTCCATGATTTAGGAATGTTTTGATGATTTGATGAGCATGATACTCATTCCCAAAATATTTTTTACAAAAATACGAAAATGCAAAAATCAAAGTAGTCGAAATTGATCCCAAAATTACTCAATTAGCTACCAAATATTTTCGTCTAGAACCTAATAAGAACTTAGAGATTATTCATCAAGATTGAAGAGTTTATCTGAATAAGAGTCAGGAAAAGTTTGATGCAATTTTGTGAGATGCATTTACTTCCAAGTACTCTGTTCCTTACCAACTGACAACCTTACAAGCAGTCCAAAAACAGTATGATATGCTAAATGACAATTGAGTAGTAGTGCTTAATATTATTAGTTGATTTCAATGACCAAAATCATTATTTCTTCAAGCTGAGTACTCTACATTCAAAAAAGTTTTTCCTCAAGTATATTTGTTCCAAGTAAGAGAAGAAAGCGAATATAATCTACAAAACGCTATACTAGTTGCCCTTAAATCTAAAGAAAAAGTAACTCTTACAAATACTGATGTCAAATTACAACAATTATTGAATAGATACCGAACCTGAACAATTGAAAACTCCAATAATATTCTTACAGATGATTTTGCACCAGTAGATAATTATATACAAAAAGCATTATTCTAATATTTTTATAATAGATAACTTACCTAATCCAATCTTTTAATCAAAAAATATATTGTAATTTACATAAAAATATATAATGTTATAGTGTAATTTTTATTTAATATTTATTACACTATGATATACAAAAGAAGGGTGGTGGATATAATTTTGAAGTATTTTGATACTGATAATATAATAGTTTTACATTGAGCTAGGCAGGTCGGTAAAACTAATATTATGCTTTATTTGATAGAACATTTAAATAAGAACAATCAAGTTAATTTTTATTTAGACTTGGAAGATTATAGAAATTTGGAAATATTAAATTTGTGAGTGGATGAATTCATAAAACATCTAAAAGAAAAATGAGTGTATAATGATAAAAGGTTATATGTTTTTATAGATGAAATACAATATTTAGACAACCCTTCAAGTTTTTTAAAGCTTATAGCTGATCATCACAAAAATATAAGACTTATAGTTTCGTGCTCCAGTAGTTTCGAAATAAAATCAAAGTTCAAGGATTCTTTGGTATGAAGAACAGTAAATTTTGAAATATATCCTTTAGATTTTGATGAATTTTTGTATTTTAAATGATATAAAGTAGACTTATCAAGTAAAGAACTTACAAATAAAACTTTATTAGAATTAACTTCTTACTTTAAGGAATATACCTTGAATGGTGGATATCCAAAAATAACACTTACAGATAATATAGAATTTAAAGAAAAGTATATTACACAAATAATTGGTGCTTACATAAAGAAGGATATTAGAGATTTATGAAAGATAAAAGATATTGATAAGTTCAATAAATTGCTTGAGCTTCTTGCCTCTCAAAGTGGTAATTTAGTAAACATTTCAGAGTTATCTAATACTCTTAATATTCACAAACAAACTGTAGAAAAATATTTGTTTTTACTTGAGAATACATATATTATTCGTCTAGTAAATCCATTTTATTCAAATTTGAGAAATGAATTATTCAAAACTCCTAAAATATTTTTTATTGATACTTGAATAATGAACTTATTATGGATGAAAAGTCTACCTAAGGAAATCTTATGAAATATTTTTGAGACATGTATATTTTCTGAATATCTAAAAAGTAATATCTTCCAGGTAGGTGCACATGGTTTCCGGCCAATGCACCCAGGGTGTGAGGATG
>JAZHDC010000130.1:0-3570 GCA_036541305.1 Candidatus Absconditabacteria bacterium | reverse complement strand
TCTACTTCTCTTACTTATATTAAATAGTGTCGGTTTTTGCTTGACAATTAAGATAATGAAAATATAATAAGCTTTAATTTGAGGAATACAGACCTATTTTCATTACATGACAATCTATATTGTAAATGTTATTTGATATATGTAGGATTATTGGATTTGTAATGATAAGTCTAAGGAACACAGGCCTTCGTTCCCTACCTAATGGTACTGAGAGAATGATTATTTTGGTAATAACTAATATACTAAATAATAAATTATTGGGAATATCGTAATTTGTCCATTTTCTGCAAAAATCCATTGAAAAATAATTCTAAATAATTATATTATATAGCACTAGTTTTAGATGGCGGTCGTAGCTCAGTTGGTAGAGCCCCAGTTTGTGACACTGGTTGTCGCGGGTTCAAGTCCCGTCGATCGCCCCATTATTACATTAGAAATAAATCTGCAATTAAGTAGATTTTTTTTATTATTCGAAATCATTTTTTTGTCGCGGGTTTTCACCCCGCAGTCCTGCGGGGCAAGAGTCCCGTCAGCCGCCCCATTATAAAATTATAAATAAATCTGCAATTATGTAGATTTTTTTGTCGTTAAAATATATATTGATTTTCTGTAACTTTTAATTATAATGTTATATGTTTAATATAAATATATAATATTCATGGAAATAATTTTTAGAAATGACAATCTTAAGGATTTATATATAAATGCTTTTACAAGTAAATTTGCTAAACAATACTCACAATGAATAATAAAGAATTATGTTAAATGTATAACTCTTTTATGATCATTACCTAATTCCAATGAAATTAAGAAATTTAAATGATTAAGCTTTGAAAAACTTAATAAATACAAAGATGGTGACTACTCTATTAGAATTAATAATCAATACAGAATTATATTTAATATACTCAAAGATAACAATATTGAAATAATAGAAATTACAGATCTTACTGATTACCACTAATTTAAAATTAACCACTACTAAAATGCTATCAAAATCAAACTTAGTATTTCATCCTTGAGATTATCTAAAAGATGAACTAAATGCAAGGAATATAAATCAAAATAAATTTGCTAAAATACTGGGAAAGAGTAATCCTGTAGTTAGTGAACTCATCAATTGAAAAAGAAATATCACTGCTGAATGGGCAATAATAATCTGACAAGCTTTAGATCAAGATCCTCAAACATGGATGAATCTTCAACACATCTACGATTTACACGTAGCTAGACAAAAAATCCCACAAGAAAAACTAAATTCTATAATTGACAGAAGGAATTTAGCTTTAGTATAATTTTTTATTAGTTCAAACTTAGGATTTTGTCATATTATTCCATTAGAAATAAATCTGCAATTAAGTAGATTTATTTTGTTGTTAAAATATATATTATATAAATTATAATAATCAACAATGCCACAACAAACCAGTCTGAGCAGTATTTGCAGTGAATTTATTAGAGCTATTTAGTTTGACTACGACCCGGAGCCCACGAAGTGGGAGGGAGTAGCTTTGCTACAAAACCAAATTGAAAGCAGGTGTGAGCAGATTGGCGAGTCTTTGTTGTGGCTAGACTTTTTTGCCTACTTTTTTGGGCGATGCAAAAAAGTAGGACCTCCTGGTAAGGAATTAATCTAAATTTAATTAAATTTCTATTATAAATTATCTTAATAATAAATTATTTATATTAATTCAGCAAATTGATTATAAAATATGTATAATATTTTTTAGGACACACTATCGGTGTGTCCCTACATTTGTATAATTATTATTTCCCTCGAACTTACACTTGAACTTGAACCAAATTGCTTCGCAATAGTACCAGATTGCTTCGCAATAGCTTTTAGCAAATAGCAATAGCGATTGGAGATTGTAGTAGATTATTACAACTATGTACTATTTACTATTGCTATCTGCTAATTGCGAAGCAATCTCCCAAAATCTAAAACTCAAACAACTCAAATTGTTTGAATAATTGAAGGGAGTAATCTTTAGCAACTCCTTTGGAAATGTAGAAGCGAAGTGATTTGTCTATAATAATTACTTCCAATCATTTTTCTTTAGTGAATTGAATTGCTTTTTCCAGTCCCATTGCTACCAAAGCAGTGGCTATACAATCAGCAAATATTATATCTTCATGGATTAGGATTACTGAAACAATATTTTCCTCAAATTTGTTATCAATTGGATTGAGTATATGATTGAACTCTACTCATTCTAGGGACCATTTTCTACGATAAGTACCAGAACAAGTAACAGCCATATCTGCCAACTGCAAAGACCCAATTGTACTATTGTCCACAGGATTTTCTATTCCCACGATCCAAAAAGGTTTTTCAGTATTTTTACACAAAATATCTCATCCAAGGTCTACCAAGTAGTCTCTCACTCACCTATCTTCCAACTTCTTCCTTATTTTTTGGATAGCATATCACTTTCCTATTCATCACAAATCCAAGTTCACATCCTCCCCTAACATCAGCCAATCATCTTCCAAATTCACTTTATCCAAATCACTATCTACCTTTACAAGTTGCTTCTCAAACTCTCCTATAGAATAATCTTTGTTGTATCCATAAGATGAAATATTTACCAAAGGGTTGAAATAATGCTCTGAATACTCATAATATTTTTTACAAAGCCAAAACATCTGCTGAAAATCTTTATCAACCTGTACTTTTTTGTCTCTATTCAATGCACTTACCAATGAATCAGACTCAAATCTAGAATATTTTCACTGAAAAATCTTACAACATATCAAAATATCTGTAATTATATCGTTGAACTCTTTGCTATCAATATTTTTGTCATAAATTTCAATTAATAATTGACTGCCAAACAAATTGTTTTGAAAATGCATTTTTAGGGCCTTTCTACTAAAATATAGTCAATTCATATATTTCCTGACTCATCCTGAGCGGCTACGAAGATTGGGTTAATTCATATTTGTAAGGAATGAAGTCAGCTACCTGTAATTTTGATTTTATCTAAGGGAGAAATATTATCATTTACTAATATTTGTATATTTATTGAATCAGAATCTATTATATCTCAATCTTTGTAGTTGATAATCTGGATGGAAGGTGGCTCATCATCGTGACTAATATTGGAATCTCCATTGATAAATTCACTTTGACTAGTATTTGTGTATTTTGTAATTTGTTTGTTGCAAAAATAAGATCTTACTGAACTACACTTGTTGTTTTGTGAAATAAGAAAAAGTATATAAACCAAGGTTCATGATAATATTACTACAGCTAAGCTTATTATTGTCTTTTTCATTCAATTATACTCTTATAAATACTTTTCCATAAAGATTTTTGTATATCATTTCTTAGCTAATTTGCTACCAATATCTTCTACAATATTTTTGCTTCAGCTAATATAAAACTCTGTATTCAAGTCATAGTTCATTATATTTACATCTATTCTTCCATAATTGTATCAATCTAGATTTTCTTGAGAAAGATAAATCTTAGTATCTAATTTTGAGATAGAACTAAATTTCTCTTCATAAATAATGTCAGATTTTGTAGCTACTCCAAAAAATAATGTTTTGTAACAGTTACAA
>JAZHDC010000129.1:0-3571 GCA_036541305.1 Candidatus Absconditabacteria bacterium | reverse complement strand
ATCCCCTGAATGGTGAGGCAGTAAGAAGGATCGGTGAGATCAAGCAGAGGATTGACAAAAAGGGTATGATCATTCTTGTCAACTCGATGTCGATGCTCACACGGTATGTTGTTGATCCGCCGGAGGTGGCCCTGCAGATTGCCGAATGGAGCGAGACTCCCCTGACAGTCATCTATGACCGCGGGCGGGGTGTGGCTGACTGCGTGGCAGCCGATGACGGATCGCTGGCGGTGAGGCTCTGCAGTGATCCCTTCTGCGACGATTTGATAACAGCATTCCGCAGGCCCCTGGTCTCTACCTCCGCCAACGTCAGCGGCACTCCTGCCCCGGCCTTTTTTGATGAGATAGCTGAAGAGATCAGGAGCGCAGCCGATTATGCATGCCTCTGGAGACAGGATGACCGAAGCAGCGCAGAGGCCTCTTCGGTCATCAAAGTATCCGGGAACGGAGTTGTTAAGATATTGCGCGGCTGACTATTTCGTCCGCACCTTGCCGGAGCCTGAAACAGCTGCATCAATCTTCGGATTGCCCGAATAGATGATGCTCCCGCTGCCGGAGATGGAAGCCCTGAGCATGTCCGTAACATAACAGTCGCAGCTGCCGCTGCCGGAAATCTTCGCCTCCAGCGTTCCCACCCTGGTGGCTTCCCCCAATTTATAATAATGATAGGTTACTATTTGAGCTTGATATTTAAGTGAAATTCTATTGCTAGATGGAATAACTTTCCAAGAATTGAGAACACGATGCAAACTGAAAATTTAGCATTGGTGTTGCACATCTGTACTATCTTTGCTAAGCTCTTACAGGAAAAGGAGAACATAAAAATAGATTTGAATTATATTTACAAAAAAGTTTTATTTGAATCACTATCAAACTTTGTAGTAAGTGATATAAACTCAGATGTAAAATCTCGTATAAAACTAATAAATAAAGATATTATTGAAAAAATTGACAACAAAATCTACAAAATACTTTTGTGATTCCAAATGCCAAAAAAAATCAAAAATGACTTTGAAAATACTATAAATAATGTAAAAAGTCCTGACTCAATAGAAGAAATTGTATTCAAATTTGCTAAGTTAATAAGTTCAAAAATTGAAATAATGTATAATTACAAGATATTTACAAATGTATATGAAATCCCATACAACTCAATAATGAAACAAATTGAAGAAGAAAGATTTGCTTTCTTAAATAAGTATCTAGATAAAGATTTACACAAATATTTTGAACAAATTAATAGACTAAAATATTCATTCAGATGGAACAGAACTGAAAGAGTTACAAAAGTATCAGTAATGTCTCATTTGTATATTGTTTTTTGTATTTCATATTTTATATGATGCTTAGAAGAAAAAAATGATGATGAAATATTATTGATGATGAAAAAATGACTATTACATGACATTCCAGAAAGTATTACTTGAGATATACTAACTCCAACAAAAAGTGCAGAGAAATGATTTAGAGAAATTCTTTGAACAGTAGAAGAGAATATGATAGATGAATATTTGTTGTGATATATAAAACAATATAAGTTCAAAGATGAACTAAAAAAAGATATGCTAGAACCATTTGACGATGAACTTGGAAAACTTTGTAAATTAGCAGACATATTTTCAGCCCTGCTTGAAGCAAAGGTAGAAGAAGATAAGAACATTCGGTATAAAAACAAATTTGAATCAATTAGGAAGATTCTCAACCAAAAAGAATACAAATCAATAGACTATCTAATGAAATATTGAGTAGATTATTTTAGTGATGATCTTGATGGAATTATTGATTTAAAATAATAGTATTGTTTCGCATTAGTACCCAGTACTAAGTACTTAGTTCCAAGTTCAAGGTACGAATAATTATTATTTCCCTAAGTACTTAGTACTTGAACTCAAACTCAAACTACGTACTAAATAATCTGCTGAATAGCAATAGCAATAGGAGATTGTTGTAGATTATTCTTACTATGTTCTATGTACCATTGCAATCTGCTAATTGCGAAGTAATTACCCCCTAAGTACTAAATAATCTGCTGAATAGCGATAGCGATTGTAGATTGTAGTAGATTATTACTATATAACTTATTTGAAAATAATAATCACTTGTAAAAATTATTATTATAAATATATATTATTCAAGTATTTTTATATAGTAATTAATAAAAGATGAATCTTTCCTTAATAGTTGCTGTAGATAAAAATAGATGAATAGGTAAAGATGGAATTCTTCCATGGAATTACCCACAAGACTTAGCCTATTTCAAAAAAATCACAACTACTGTATCAGATCCAAAATTACAAAATGTAGTAGTAATGTGAAAAAATACTTGGTTTTCTATTCCACAAAAGTATAGACCACTTCCTTGAAGAATAAATGTAGTAATTAGCTCAAGTATTGATTTGTGATTACCTGAATGAGTAATTCAAGTGAATAGTATAGAAAAATTAAAATCTACTCTATCAAGTATTGAAAATGTAAACAAAGTATTTATAATTTGATGACAAAGCTTGTACAACAATTTAATTGATGATGTAGACTTAAAAAGTTTGTACATTACAGAAATACACGACACATATGAATGCGATACATATTTCCCACAATACAAAGAAAAATTCAAAGAAATATTTAGGGAAAGAAATGTAGAAATGGACTTTACAATATACAAAAGAATTTAATTCTATAACCCTATTAATTAATGTCACAAAATAAACATCCAGAATATCAATACTTAGATTTACTTCAAGATATATTAGATAATTGATCAGACAAAGAACTATTTTTCACACCTGAAGTGATAGAACAATACAAAAAAGATTGAAAAGAAATACCTTATATTAGATCCCTATTTGGTAGACAGATTCGTTTTGATTTATCCAAATGATTCCCATTACTTACTACCAAAAAAGTATTTTTTAGATGAATTCTAGTAGAATTACTTTGGTTTTTGAGATGAGATTCCAATATAAAATACTTGTTAGACAACAATGTTCATATTTGGGATGAATGGGCATGGAAAAGATACCACAAACATTGTTTGCAAAACTGTCCTGAACAAGATTTATCACAAGAAGAATTTATAGCAAAACTTACTGAATTGGAACCAAATAATCCATTTGTAGTAAAATGGTGAGATTTGATAACAATTTATGGTCGTATGTGGAGAAGATGGCCTCGCAAAGATGGAAAAGAAATTGACCAACTAGGTTGGGTAATCCAATCACTAAAGGACAAACCATTTAGAAAATCTTATGTAGTATCTGCTTGGAACCCTGATTTTATATATCACATGGCTTCACCAGAAAATAGAAACGAAGTACCACCATTTTGTCATACTACATTTCAATTTGCTGTAACTCATGGAAACAAGCTAAACCTAGGGCTTTACCAAAGAAGTGCAGACAGTTTTCTGTGAGTACCATTTAATATCGCTAGTTATGCTCTACTTTTGAAATTAGTTGCTCAAGTAACTTGACTTGAAGCTTGAGAATTTGTTCATAGTTTTGGTGATGTGCATTGCTACTCAAATCATTTTGATCAAGTAAAAGAACAACTTACTCGCGAGCCAAAACCATTC
>JAZHDC010000128.1:0-3593 GCA_036541305.1 Candidatus Absconditabacteria bacterium | reverse complement strand
TAGCTTTGATATATAGTTTTAAGTTTATTGAGTGAGTCTTGGTAAAGCTATGAAAGTTTGAGTCATCTATGAAAGGAAGATTGCAAGAAAAATTTGTAAAATATTGTTATATTTGTAACAATAATCCAAATATTTCATTAAAGGAACTTTTGGAAATAGATTACGATACAATAATACCCGACAGCGAATTTAATTATCAAATAGAAAAATTCTTAGCAGAAAAAACATTGCTAAAAAATATGAAATTAACAACAATAAATGACCCTAAAAGATATAATACCAACTTTAATAATTTGAAGAATTTTATAATACTTTGAATTATAAAACATATATTGATAAGTTTGAACAAGCTTTACGATATAAAATGAACATTAACAACTTCACTTAGTCCTTGGAAAAGTATTCAACTTTCTTGAAATGAATATTTTTGTTCTGAATTTGTATCAGAGGCTTTGCTTTATGCATGAGTATATCCATTTGACATAGAAACAAAAGATCCACAGTCAATTACTCCTGGAGATATAATGGATTCAAATACTATTTTTGTTTGAAACGAAACTAGCTTTTTTAAATTTTTTGATAAAGCACATAATTGAGAATTAGTTGAAGAAGTTTCACCAAAAGAATTTATTTTTTTCAAGAATTACATAATAGAAAATGAAAGATGAAACTTCTATTTTATTAAAAAAAAGTTGTTTATTGAAATATTTGATAATATTCTAAAATTAATTGCAAATTCAATTAGAAATTCATATGTAGAAAAAAATCCATACATTTCATTTAGACCTGTTTTTAGATTATTACTTTCCCTAGGTATTTTACTTGTAATATGATTGTTATATATTTTTGTTTTTTCAAATGCAAATTTATTAGCAGATATCCATACTGATGCTAGTTTGCAATCAGCACTATCTAACAATTACTTAATCAAATTACTGATTATATTTATACATTTTATTATGTGAATACTAATATTTTTAATTTTGATTTATTTAATAATTTTTTATTTGATTCCTTTTATACGTTTGCTAAATGTATGGATATATAGATTATTATTCAAAAGTAAATAATTGTCATATATTGAATAATCATATATCAATAGATATTAATTTCAATTAACTATAATTATCCATTGAAAAAATATTAATAATTGTTATTATAAGCAATTATTATTTAGAGTAGATATGGATATTATTGAATACAACTGATTGCCAAACAGAATTGATATGTTTCTTACAAAGGAATTAAATTATTCAAGGAACTTTTTTCAGCATTTGATAAATAGATGATGAATCAAAGTGAATAATTCTATTGTTAAAAAATCATACAAACTAAAACAATGAGATAGAATTGAAATCGAAAGCTTGGAAAGATTTTTGTCTAGTGAAGTATTACAAGAATCTCCATTTGTACAATTAAATATCATGCTGGAAAAAGATGATTACTTAGTAGTTTACAAACCTAAGTGAATTTTGTCACACCCAAACAGTGTATGGGATGTAAAATCTGCTAGTGTTGCTTGATTCCTTTATCACCAATACAAAGCTTTACCATCAATTTGAAACTTTATTAGAGCTTGATTGATACATAGGTTAGATAAAAATACAGATGGATTTATGATAATAGTAAAGACTGAAAAATGATTAGCTTATTTCAAAAATCTCTTCCAAAGAAAATCTTTGTCTACTAACATCGAAGGAAAAGAAAACGTTCCATTAAAGAAATATTATTTTGCAAAATGTTTCCTCACTGAACAATGAAATTCTTTTTTGACTGGTATTAATTGAAAATTTCCTTATTATATAAATGAATTAGTAAAAAATAAATGAGCACACACTAAAGAATTTAAAATCGGAATAACAAAAATACTTGATTTTAAAATAAAATGAGAGTTTGTAAATATTAACCTAGAAATACTTACTTGAAGAACACATCAAATTAGATATCATCTCAGTAGTCTTTGATTACCTATATTGTGAGATGAATTATACTGAAAAAAAATAGATAATACTGAAATGCAACTTACTAATACAAAGTTGGAATTTGAAGATGTTTATTGAAACTATGAAATTATTACATTATAAATTAACTTAAAAATGAAAATTTGATTGATAGGAAGAACAAATGTATGAAAATCAACATTATTTAATAGATTAATTGGTCATCATAGAGCCATCGTTACAGATATAGCATGAACAACAAGAGAAATAATCTCTGAAGAGTTGAAGTTTGATGATTTACATTCAGCAATAATACTTGACAGTCCTGGTTTGGACGACTTTGAAAAAGAAAAGGAATATATACTTAGAATAATAAATGAATCAGACATTATACTTTTTGTAATAGACGGTAAAAGTTGAATGAGCTGAAAAGAAGAAGAAATAAAATCTTTGATTTATGAAAATTGAGCAAAAGAGAAAACTATTTTTGTAATTAATAAGTTAGATTGAAAGTGTTATGGATGACACTTGGAACGTATAATAAGCGAATATTACGGACATTGATTCAAGTCAATTGTTTGAATATCTGCAGATAAAAGGGAAAACTTTGATGAACTATTGGAACTTATTGACGATAAAATAAAAGAATTGAATCTAAGCTATCTGCCTCCAGTAAAAATTGACTACATTCCTATGGCAATAGTAGGAAGACCTAATGTTGGTAAATCTACTCTTATAAATAAATTAGGTCAATGAGATATTGCAAAAGTAGATGACAAACACTGAACTACTTTGGATTATCTTACTTGTGAAATTAAGTTTAAGTGAAAAAAATTTAAACTATTTGATACTGCGTGAATTAGAAAAAAATGAAAAATTCATTGACTAGAAAGAATTGCTTACGAAAAAGCATTATCCATGCTAACCTTCGTGAAGCCAGTTGCTGTTGTATTGATTGATGTATCTGAATGAGTTGTTCATAGAGATCTTTCAATAATAGGGGATATAATAAAACTAAATATACCTATGATGGTTGCAATCAATAAGGTAGATACAATTACTCAAGAAGAGTATGAAAAAATGACAAAACTAATTCAATTCCACTTTAAGTTTGCTAAGTGGTTACCTATTATTGCAATTTCATGAAAAGAGTGAATTAAACTTCCACAACTAATGGATCATGTAGCACAATTACGAAAAGAGTATAACGTAAAAATATGAACATCAGAACTAAATGAAGCTCTAAATAAGCAATGGATGCAAACTCCACCAAGATTTCCAAAAAACAAAGTTTGTAAATTCTACTACTGTACACAAATTGAATCAGCTCCTCCAAAGTTTAAAATATTTATAAACAAAAAAAGTAATGCTAACTTTTCTTTTGTAAAATGGATAGACAACACTATAAGAAATAACTTTTGATTTGTTTGAGTTCCACTAGTTATTGATTTTGCAGAAAAAGCAGAAACAGAAAAGAAAAAAACTAAAGCACAAAAAATTAGAGAACAAGAAGCTTTGGAATGGGAAGAAAAAAAGAAGAAGATGGACGAAAAAAGAGAAAATAGAGAAAAGAGAAAGATTGATAGAGATAGAAAAAGTGCAGAAATGACAAAAAGAAGAAAGGAAAAATACAAATAGCAAATATTTAATAGA
>JAZHDC010000127.1:0-3605 GCA_036541305.1 Candidatus Absconditabacteria bacterium | reverse complement strand
GAGATTTTATGGCTTGATTGAAAAATGTATTTGGATGAGAGTTGAAGTGATATACTGAATTAATGGAAGAAAGTAGAAAGGAAGCAATAAATAGGTTGGTTTTACAAGCACAACAACTTTGAGCTAATGCCGTACTTAATGTTAGATTTGCTACTACTTCAATTTCTGCTTGAGCAGCAGAAGTATATGTTTATTGAACTGCTGTAAAAATTGATTAATTTATAACCTAGTAAAAGATGGAATTATTAATAATATTAGGATTACTAGTTGTTACAGCAATCAGCTGAACTTTACTAGAAAAAAGGCATCTAAAAAATATTGAAAAAAGAGAAGAACTTTTCAAAAATATAGTTATCTTATCCAAGATTGATCTAAAACATTTTGATGCTAGTGGGTGAGGACTACTAAGTTCTTGAGTCGTTTATGCTATTGATTACTTTAGACAGTTTATTTTTTTGTTTATTAGCTTTTTTGGTGGTAGAGTTGTAATGTATGAATCAGTTATGGATAGAGCTAGAAGAGAAGCTATTCTTAGAGTGAAGAAACAAGCGCAAGATTATTGATTCAATTGTATAGTAGATTTGAGAGTAGAAACCGCTACACTTACTACTAATAATAAAAATCAAAATTGATGAAAGGTTGAAATAATTGCTTACTGAACTTGAATTAATATATCAAAATAATGGAAATAGTTATCAAACAGCCAAAAGTTAATTATAATATTACTCAAGAAAATCATTTTTTATTAGCTTGAAAGTATTTATTATGATTTTTTTTGATGTTAGTTTCTTTGTATTTACTATTTTATTTGTTTGGTTGATATTTAACTTTTTTTGTATCTATAGAAGATGAAAATAGATATTTTAGTGGTTTGTATATTTGATTAAAAGAAGATAAGAAAGCTACTAATAAATTAATTTCCCAAATTTGACAAAGCAAATATAATATAAAAGTAATAGATTCTGAAGAGATAAATGCCTTTAGTGCTTTGTGATGAAATATATTTTTAACTAACAGTTTATATTCTTGATTGAATACTATTGAATGATTAGATTTTGTAATTGGCCATGAAATAAAGCATATTGAGAATAGAGATGTATTCAAATCATTAGTTTCTCAAATACCTGTGAAGTTTTGACTATTATTGATTTGAGTAGATTGAACAATGTTAAATATGTGAGATGTATTTACAGTTTTGTATTCTAAGAATCAAGAAATCTTAGCAGATTATGGTTGAGTAGATTATGTATATGAAAAACATTGACATGTAGGCTGTATACAAGAAGTATTTGATTTGCTACCAAGTAATTATTTAAACGAGTTGATTTCTGATCATCCAGTTACTGAAAGTAGAATTTCAAAAATTAATAGTTATATTATTTCCAAATGATACAAAACTTGAGAGTGTGCTTTTTTGGATAAAGAATAATAATCTATTGAATAATGCTTGAAAAAAAATATATATGAAAATGTGTGAGAAGGTAATTAAAATTGGAGGAAGCAAATGCGAGATCCAAAAAGAGATTGGAAATTCGATGTTCAGCTGAGTAAAATCCAAGCAAGTTTGATTGGGAATATTACTCCTGAAGATTTAATTGGCAGAGAGATGAGTGATAATTGCATTAATGCAATTGTTACCCTACTTCAGTATGTTGGTTTTGATGCGTTTAACCTTTATCGTTTGAAGGGGACATTACTTCATCATAGGACTATTTTGTCAGATGGCACAACTTCGTTGAAAATCGTCCCCAACTTTTCAGTAAACATCAAACAATATGAAAATCTGAATGTTTTATTGAAAGAGGATGGGAGTCTGA
The DNA here is from genome assembly GCA_036541305.1 of Candidatus Absconditabacteria bacterium. Classification (GTDB taxonomy): domain Bacteria; phylum Patescibacteriota; class Gracilibacteria; order Absconditabacterales; family Absconditicoccaceae; genus JAZHDC01. The sequence continues at coordinate 1,788 of JAZHDC010000127.1, read as the reverse complement.
CAGAAAATGGCTTTAGGATAAGTAAGATTCCTGTGCCCGGACTTGGTGATGACGGTGTTTTGCATATATTTTCACTAAGTGACAATGATTGTTTTTATCTTGGGATAGATGATATGACTAATCCTGCAGATGTAACTCCCATTGAATCAGTTTTGGAAATATTTGCATTTGGGATGAAGTATGCATTTACACTTTTGAAGCTTCAGCACTCTGAGGCAGAAAAGCATTTGGATGAACTGACTCAAGTTTGTAACCGTAAGCTTTTTGAAAAAGAAAAGTTTGATCTGGTTGGGAAAGGCTATGTAGTTTTTTTGGATATTGACAATTTCAAGTCCATCAATGATACTTATGGTCATCAAGCAGGTGATGATGTTCTCAAAGCAGTTGCTTCGGTTATTCAATACACCATAAGAGATGATATTGATAAAGTTTATCGCTATGGTGGAGAAGAGTTCATTATTTTCCTTAACAGCCCTGTTTGTGATGTAGAAAAAGCATGTATCGCAGCAGAAAGAATAAGGAAAAATATCGAAAAGGTTGCAATTGAATTGAATGTAAACAATCAGACAGTATCATTGCAAGTGACTGTAAGTATTGGCTTGACTGCAATCAAAACTTGTAACGTGGATTTTCATTTGCATGTGGCAGATTGTGCTATGTATGATGCCAAGAAAAAAGGGAAAAACCTAACAGTGGTTTCAGTTGATGAATGCCGTTTTCAAGTTACTTATAATGATAAAGTATCTTTGTCTCCATTTTAATAAATATAGCGGTGGGTTTTCCATCGCTTTTTTTTGAAATTTAATTATAATATTATTGTCTTATTATATGAATTTACTTGATATCTAGAATTATGGTAAATCTTTGGAAAAACAAAAGGACAGATTATGAAATAATGAATGATGAACAACTATGTTTGGCTATTTTCCAGTGAGATGATTGAGCTTTTGATTATCTTTATGAAGAGTGGAAAGATAGATTGTATTCTTATATTTGGACATTTTTGAACTATAATGATGAAGATGCTTTGAATGTTACTAGTGATGTTTTTGTGAAATTATATAAATACCTAAAACAAAAATCAGTAACTAATCTAAAACCATTCCTGTATAAAATAGCCCGCAATGAATCTATCAATCTAATAAGTTCTAGAAAGTCTGAAAATATAAAAGAGTATGAATCTACTATATTAGAAAGCTTGGTAACTGATCCTGAGTTCAAGTCTCAAATCAATGAACAGTACAGATCCCAAATTCTAAAATCATTTTTACAATCATTAGATAGTAATTTTAGAGAAGTATTGTATTTGTATTATTTTGAATGAAAGGATTATATGGAAATAGCACAAATCATTTCTTCCAACAAAAATACTGTATGAACAATAATATCTAGATGAAAAGCTAAACTCAAAGAACTTATAGAAACTGCAGGGTATTCCAATGTATTTACTGAATAAATAAACAACAATGAAAGAGCAACTACTAAATAAAGTTAACTTCCCTATGAAAAAAGCCCCTACAGAGTTGAAGGGCAAAGTTTTTTCTCAAATTCTAAAAGAGAAAAGCCAAGTTCAATTTATGGATAGAATGAATTTAGTATATAGACTTACTATTGCTTCAATCTTTGTGGTAGTAGCTTTTGGAGTGGGATGGGTATATTATTTTGGAGAAAATATTGATAATTGAAGTAAAATCCATAATATTGAAATTACTCAGTCAGGTATAGATTCTACAATTGAATCTCTTGAAGTTTTGTTGACTCTAGTAGATAATGAAGACCCAAAAGAAC